>NZ_JBFODS010000023.1:0-159478 GCF_040908445.1 Aeromonas sp. R10-2
CATGTACAGGATCTTTAGCAGCAACCAATTGAAATAGATATAAAAATGGCTTCGATTGTGATCTGATTTTATCGCCAAACAAAACCGCCACGCACGAAGCCATGACCATTATCGATGCCAACCACTATCTTGAGCAACTTCTCTCTCCTGCCGAACTCGACCGCATTGCCCGTGACTGCCAATTTTGCTTGCGCAAACGAGCCATTACGCCTGCCATGCTGGTGACTGCACTCTTGCGGGCACTTGGCTGCGACCAGGTCGATGGTATCGCTGGATTGCACCATCATTTCAATGCCTTGCAACTGGTTGATGCCCATCAGGTTTCCTACAAGCCCTTTCACAACCAGTTGCGCAAAGCGTCGTTCGCCCTGTTCATGAAGGCGCTGGTTGAACGGGCTATCGCCTTGCGTATCGGCCAACAGATGAAGACTGCATCCCTTGGCGCATTCAAACAGGTGTTGTTGCAGGATGGTACTTCCTTTGCCGTCCACAAAAGCCTGGCCGAAGTGTTTCCGGGAAGGTTCAAGACCATTAGCCCGGCGGCAATCGAGTGTCATATGCTCATGTCTCTATTGGAGCAAAGTCCAGTTTGCATGCAGGTCTCTGCCGATACGGCGTCAGAGCGCCAGTTCCTGCCTGAGCCCGAGCGGCTCAATAACAGCCTGCTGTTGGCGGACGCGGGTTACATCGATATGGCCTACTTTGCGAAACTAAACGAGGCGGGCGGTTTCTATCTGGTCAGGGGTAGTAAGAGCCTGAACCCGAAGATTATCCGGGCATGGCGCGGTGACGAACGGGAAGTGCCGAAGCTGGCGGGCCTGTCACTCAAGGATGCTGGACGGCGGCACTGTCGGGCAGAGGTACTGGATATGGTGGTGAAATCGGGCAAGTTCGAGTATCGGCTGATCCGACGCTGGTTTGCCGAGGAGAAACGGTTCTGTATCTGGATGACCAATCTGCCACGAGAGGCATGGCCAGCAGAGCGGGTGATGAGCCTGTACCGCTGTCGTTGGCAGGTGGAGCTGCTGTTTAAGGAGTGGAAGTCGCACAACCGGCTCAAGGGCTTTGTGACAGGTCAGAAAGCCATTGCCGAGGGGCTGGTGTGGGCCAGCCTGTTGTCGCTGGTGATGAAAAGACGGGTAGCTCAGACGCTGATGGGGGACGGTTTATCCACACTGAAAGCGGCGAAAAATAGCGGAACCTGGTGGTTCCCGTTATTGGAAGCGGTGGCTCATCGGGTGTTGGTGGAAATAAGAGAGCGTCTGGAATGGGCTGCCGTTTACTTGGCGAAAAATGCCCGTCGAACCAAGCAGCGAAAATCGATACAGAACAGGACCTTAGAAGGAATTTCAAATGAAGTGTTTTCTTAAGGTCCTGTATATGAGTCGGTCTAAATCTAGCCGTTTGTTACCGGAATGTAAAGCTGGCAAGCTGTCTGCCGTTCACCATGAGCCGGACGCAAGAGAGAACTGTGTGTCTCCCCACACTTTTGTGGTTTGCTCGTTGGTGACTTATCTAATAAGGGGTAGTTTTTGGCTATTAACCTACACGGAGAGAGCACTATGACCAGGGAACTGAACAGCTTGTTGGCCCGGCTTGAAGATGTGGTTGAGCGGATGCCGGATTGCTTCAACACCTACGAATTCGCCCAGAAGCTGGCACTGCAATATCAGCCGGAATTCTTTGCCGCGGGCCACTCTCTGGCCGAGCACGAGGGCAAGGTACTGCGGGTGCTGCACCAGAAGATCGCCGAGGCGCTGGCAGGCAGCGAGATGGTGATTGAAGGGGCGCTGCTCCCCTGCGTCACCCCCTGGGGGGAGAAGGCGACCTCACCGCGCTGGCACCGCAAGCACTGAGGGTCGGAGTAAGGCAGATCACTGCCAGATAGCAGATAACGAACAACGATAAAGGGCGCGGCGCTGGCAACAGGGCCGCGCCGTTTCTTGTGCAGATTGTCGCCAGCAGCGTGTCGTTGCCGAGAGCAAAGGCCCGCTCTGTGATCCCATGCCGGGATACGGGGCCGTTAGCCGGGTAGACTCTCCCTTTTGTCGCAGGGTTTGTCACCGTAGGAATTTCTCATGACCCATAAAATCATTCTGGATACCGACCCGGGTATCGACGATGCCATGGCCATCCTGTTTGCCGAGGCCCATCCCGCCATCGAGCTGCTCGCCATCACCACTGTTTTTGGTAACGCCACTATCGACAATGGCACCCGCAACGCCCTCTGGCTCAAGCAGAAGTACGGCATGAAGGCGGATGTGGCCAAAGGCGCTGCCGCCCCGCTGCTGCGCGAGCCGGTCGGCCCCACCACCATAGTCCACGGCCCGAGCGGCTTTGGCGACATGGAGGCGGGGGAGGTGACTATCGCTCCGGATCCCCGTCCCGCATGGCAGTACATAGTCGAGGCGGTGAAAGCCGCGCCGGGGGAGATCACCCTCGTCACTATCGGCCCGCTGACCAATCTGGCGCTGGCGCTACAACAGGCGCCCGAGATTGTCTCGCTGGTGAAACAGGTGGTAGTGATGGGAGGAGCCTTTGGCGTCAACGGCCATCGCGGCAACGTCACCCCCTATGCCGAAGCCAATATCCACGACGATCCCGATGGCGCCGACCGGGTCTTTACCGCCGATTGGCCGGTAGTGATCATCGGGCTGGATGTGACTCAGCAGAGCTTCTTCAGCAGCGCCTATCTGGATGAGCTCAGGGACAAGGCGGGGGAGCCGGGCCGCTTCCTGTGGGATGTCAGCCGCTTCTACCTGCGCTTCTACTCCGAGAAGCTGGGGCTCTCTGGTTGCCACGTTCACGATCCATCCGCCATCGCCTATGTCATTGACCCGACCCTCTTTACCCTGCGCGAGGGGCCGGTGCGGGTGATTACCAGCGGCCCGGCCATCGGCCACACCCTGCAAAAGTTCGATGGCAAACGCCACTCCCACGATGATTGGGCAGCCTATCGTCCGCAGCAGGTCGGGGTGGCGGTGCGCGATGAAGCCTTGCTGGCGCTCTATCGCGAGACGCTGGTGGGCTGGGGCAAGGATTGCTGAGCAAAGAGGCGCTATTGCGTTGAGGCGGGGGCTGTGATCGGCGCCAAACAATCGGAACGCACGGCCGCTTATACTGCCTGATATCAAGAGCTTGGGAGGGATGAAGATGGCCTGGATTTCCTTGATAGTGGCGATTGCGCTGATCTGGTGGTTGATGAAGCTGGGGCGTGGCGCCCTGTTCGAGATCCGCCTTGCTCCCGGCAAGGTAGTGGTCAAGCAGGGCAAGGTGTCACCCGCCTTTATTGAGCATGCCAAGCAGATCCTGCGTCACGACACGGTGCGCGGTCGCATTGTGGGGCAGCGCGATGGCGATGGCGTCAAGCTGATCTTCTCCCGCTCCATCCCCGAGCCGGTGGCCCAGCGTTTTCGTAATATCTTCCCCTATGGCGATTACCGCCAGCCAACGGCGCCACTGCCGGGGCCCAAATCCCGAAAGGGATAAGCACCGGAACCTGGTTCATCAATAGCAAACGGGCCTCCAGTGGAGGCCCGTTTTTATGGCACTTGGCCAAGAGAGAGCTGACAGCCCTTACTCCTTGCCGTTCAGCTCGCGCTGGGTCTTGACCGCCGCCGCCTTGACGGCGGTGCCTTCATTGCCCCAGGAGGCGCGCAGGGTGTTGACCAGCTCGGCGAGCCGCTCATCATCCATGGTCCAGCCATAGCCCGGCATGTGGTAACCCAGATGGCCGTGGGTGACCGGTGTTTCGGCACCGTGCAGCAACACGTTGATCAGGCTCGACGGATCGCTCGCCAGCACGGTGCGGTTGTTCACCAGCGAGGGGATGACGTGGTCATTGCCCTGGCCGTTGACCCCGTGACAGGTGGAGCAGTACATGGCGTAGTCCGCCTTGCCGCTGGCACTGGCGTAGGCGCGGGCCCCTTTCTCCGCCACCGGTTCATCTTTCAGATCGGTGAGATAGGTGGCGATGCTGGCCAGATCGGCGTCGCTGAAATACTGGCTGCTGTGAGTGATCACTTCCCCCATGGGGCCCGCGACCGCTTCATGCTGGCTGCGGCCGGTTTTCAGCAGATCGATCAGCTCCTGCTTGCTGTAACGGCTGCCGCGAATGTCGGGGGCATACCAGCCATCCAGCGCCGCCCCGCTCAGGTAGACGGGATCCGCCTCGGTCAGCGCTTTCTCCTGCATCCCCAATCCGCGTGGGGTGTGGCAGCTGCCGCAGTGACCGGCACCCTGCACCAGATAGGCGCCGCGGTTCCACTCTTCGCTCTTGCCTGCGACCGGGGTGAAGCGGCTGTCATCGTGATAGACCCAGTTCCAGCCCATCAGCGGCCAGCGCATGTTGAGCGGCCAGGGGATGTCGCTCTCCTTGTTGGCGATGGCCAGCGGCTGCACCTCCTTCATCAGGTAGTGATAGAGATCTTCGAGATCCTTATCGCTCATCTTGGCGTAGGCGGTGTAGGGCATGGCCGGATAGAGGCGATGACCATCGCGGGCTACCCCTTCGCGCATCACCTTGATGAACTCCGGCAGGCTGTAGTTGCCGATACCGTGTGCCTTGTCGGGGGTGATGTTGGTGGCAAATACGGTACCGATGGGGGTCGGGAACCCTTTGCCGCCTGCCAGTGGCTTGCTGGTTTCGCTGGTGTGGCAGGCGGCGCAATCGCCGAGCTTGGCCACGTATTCCCCCGCCGACATGGCGGGGGCTGCGTTGGCGGCAAGGGCGGGCAGAGCCAGCAGCAGGGCGCTGGCGGTCAGTGACAGGGCGCGGCTCATTGGGCACCTCCCTTGCTCATGGCAACCAGCTCGTTGACGGCGCGCCACGCTTCGTCGATGGCGGCGTGGGCGTAGGGGCTCCAGCCTGCATCCGAGTTGGCGATGGTGATGTTGCCGATCGGCTGGCGACCCAGTTCAATCCATTTTTCGCACTGCGCTTCGTCATCAAACAGGGTGTTGGTGACATAGGAGTAGCCGTGGGACCAGCGGTTGACCGTGATGGCAAGGATATCCTGCTCATGGTTGAAACCGGCGCTGCCGAGCATCCCCTGCAACTGTTCGCGGATCATCTGTTCATGCTGCTCGAACGGCATGCCGAGGATCATAGCGCGCCCCTTGCGGGACTGTTCGCGGGCCGACAGGCCGCTGCCCGGCAGGGTTGGTACATAGACCATGTGCAGGCACATCGGCTGATCCGGGCTCTTGGGATGCTCATAGCCACCCATGCTGACCGGATAGTCGAGCTTGACCCGGCTGTAAGGGGCTGCCGGGGAGTAGACCTCGTGCACCCCGAGCTTGACGAAGGCTTGCCAGTTTTTGATCACCACTTTGGTGTAGACCAGCGGCGCTTTGACGTTTTGGCGCAGCGCCTCCTTCTGAGGCTCCGGCATCTCGGGCACCATGTAGGGGATCATCATGTTGTAGCCAGCCATGATCGACTGCTTGGCCCGCACCCGGTGCAGTTTCCCCTCCTTGATGTAGGTGACATCCACCACCAGCTTGCCGTCGGCGAGGCGCACGTTTTTGGCCTGCAACGCCGTGCTGCCAAGGCGCAGTTGCACCTTGTGCTCCGGCAGGTCGAGCTTGCCATAGTCAAACTTGGCCAGCACCACATCCTGCATGGTGTGACCCGGCGCCACCTGCGGAATGAGCTTGCGCACCATCAGGCGGGTGAGACCAGCGTTGCCATCGGGGAAGTGGAAGATGTAGGGATCGTCCAGCTCTGCCTGCTCCTCGGCATCCAGCGGCGTCAGATTGAGGCCGTCGAACCCCGGCAAGGCGCAGAGGCGCGCATCGGCGCAGGCGGTGGCGTCGATGCCGACCGCCTGGAAATCGTTGGTGCGCTGCTGGAAGTAAGTGATCGCCCGCTCGCTGAGGCCCACTTTATCGCGCAGGAAGGTGGTGTAGCTGTTGCGGGTCACCCACTCGTCCTGCTGCTCGCGGGTCATGCCGCTCAGGTAGTCGATCTTCGATTCGTGCAGGGCCAACAGGGCGGCCTTGTCGGCATCATCGAGGGGGAAGTCACCGATAAACTCTGCCAGTGGCCGGCCGTTCAGGCGATCGCGGGGGATGTCATCCGCTACGTTGTGGCCCGGATCCCCGTTCACTATCTTGTTGACGCCAAAGTGCTTCTCGTCGAAATAAACGCCGCGGCTCAGCCCCAGATCCGGATAGAAGGTCTGCTGGAAACCGGCGGCCAGCTCGTCGATGTTGACCTCCAGCGCCTTGAGCAGCCCGAGCGCTACCGGGCTGTAGACCGAACGCGGTGATTGCAGGGATTCACTGCCGCCGTAACCCAGACGCAGGCCATCGGGGGTGGTGAACTCGTTGCGCTTGGCGTGGCCGCCGAAGTCATCGTGGTTGTCGAGTAGCAGGATCTTCTTATCCGCGCCGAGCAGTTGCTGATAGAAGCAGGCGGCGGCCAGACCGCTGATCCCGGCGCCGACGATCACCAGATCGTACTCCCCCTCAAGGGGAATATTGGCAAAATCATATTGCTTGCCGTCACGGGCGATGCTGTGGGCCGGTTCGAAAGAGCCCGGGTGGTTGCCGCGCAGGCCGGTGAGGGCGGGCGGGTAGGCCAGGGTTTTATCCGCCAGCGTGCTGCCGCCTTCGGCAGCCTTGAGCAGATTGATGGGGGCTACGCCTGCCGCAATGGTGATGGCAACGCCGTTGAGAAAATCTCTGCGTGTAATACTCATGGCTATCCCTGTGTTAGGAGAAGTAATGAATAAGTGGATTCATTATGGGGGGGAGACACAGATCCTGTTCAGGATTGGGCGCCGAATCTACCGCTATCCTCACGCTGAGTCCATACGATTGCTAATGGATTATTAAGCACCATTTTCCTGCTTGTGACGAGAGTGATGCGCTGATGGGGGGGATTTGCCCTGTCGCAGGGCAAATTATCTTCCGGCTCGGTCGGTCAATGATTGCCGCAGCTGATTAGTTTGGGAGACGTTCGGGCATCATTGTCGACTCGGGGGGATGATCGCGCTAAGCTCTTAACTACTTGTTTTATCGACTCTCTTTTTTATTCATAGGCATAAAGGCCACTCAGGAGGCGCAATGAACTGGTACATCTCGGTCCTCAAGCAATATGCGGTATTCAGCGGGCGGGCCCGTCGCACCGAATACTGGATGTTCGTGCTGTGCAACGTCATCGTCATGCTGCTGCTCGGCATGGTGGACAAGCTGATCGGCGGCGACAATGAGCTGATCAGCTCCATCTATTCGCTGGCGGTGCTGCTGCCATCGCTGGCGGTGGCGGCCCGTCGTCTGCACGATACCGACCGCAGCGCTTGGTGGCTGCTGCTCGGGCTTATCCCCATTATCGGCACCCTGGTGCTTATCTACTTTATGGTTTGCAACGGTCAGCAGGGGCCAAACCGCTTCGGTGACGATCCCAAAGCGGCCCCCTCGCAGGGCTTTATCGTCAGCTAACGGGCGCGGCTTGGCCAATCATCGGTCAATAAAAAGAGAGGGAGGCATCACGCCTCCCTCTCTTTTTCGTGTTGATGGCCGATCAACGCTCAATCAGCGGGGCGGAGCGGTAGCTCCACATGCCGTAGGTGCGCAGGGCGTCGCGGTAGATGCCGAGCAGCTCGCTCTCGCTCGGGGTGGCCAGCTCCTCGAGGGGTTTGTCGGGGTAGCTGACGCTCGCCACCTTGATGTTGGCCGGACCAATCTGGTCGCAGGCGATTTCCAGCACCGTCTGGCCGCGGCGTACATGGCTGGCGGAGCTTACCAGCACCGCATAGTCAATCTGGTGGCGGGCGAGGGCATAGGCGCTGTAGAGGGCGTTGTCCACCGTGCTGGTGGCGTAGTTCTCTTCAATCAGGCGGCTGCGGTCGATGCCGTGGTTGGCCAGCCAGTCAGCCATCAGCTTGCCCTCGGTCTGGCGGTTCTGGGGCACGCCGCCGGTCAGGATGAGCAGCGCTTCCGGGTCGGCTTTGGCCAGATCAAGGGTGGTTTGCAGACGGCCCAGCAGGATCTTGTCCATGCTGCCGTCGGGATTGAGGGCGTAGCCCAGGGTGACGATGGCGCGTTTGCCCTCCCTGCTGGCCTTGACCTGATCCTCGGTCAGTTCGGTCTGCAGCGGGGCGGCGGTGATCCGCTGCACCCGGGCGATGATCTCCTCCAGATCGGCGGCGCGGCCGCCGTTGCGATCCGCCACTTTCGCCAGATAGCTGCGGGAAGCCTCCTTGTTACCCTTTACCAGCTGCCAGATGGCGAGATAGCTGTTGATGTCGAGATCATCGGGGGCGACGGCTTGCGCCTGCTCCAGCAAGGTGATGGCGCGGCTCAGGTTGCCGTTGTAGATCTGGGCGTTGGCCGCCGAGATGAGCAGGTCGGTGCGGTAGGGTTCAAGCTGGTAGGCGGCCAGCAGCCGCTCGGTCACCAGCTCCATATTGCTCGGCATCTTGGCGGTAAAACCGGCGTGGGAGATTTTGGCTGGCGACTTGTAGATTTGCAGCGCTTCGCCGAGCAACATGTCCACCGCCTGGCGTTTGCTGACCAGGGTATTGAGGTCGTGCTCCATTTGCATCGAGCTCTCGGCCGCTTGCAGGGCGAGGGGCGAGAGCGCCAGCAGGCCGCCGAGGGTGAGGGCAAGAAGGGTCTGTTTCATCAAAAGGTCCTCTGTCGGGCTGAATCGCGCCGTGGGCTCCGGTTTGCGGGCCGATGCGACGAGGCAAATGTGCGTCAATTCAGTCTGTTAGTGCCAAAGAGAGGGCAATATAGCAGCTAACGGCGTGGCAAACTGTGAGTCGGGGCGGGTCGTCGGGTGATGCCACACCTGTGGCCGCAACGGATCAGCTGCCATCTGAAAAGGGCAGGGGGAGCGTGACTCCCCCTGCTGGGAGGGGCGCTGGCCCCTCCCTCTATCTCTCGCGATTCAAGATAGATGGGGTGTCAATCTATCTGCTGATGAGTATTCGCGGTCAGTTCCACATCTGGGAGACGCGGGCTTCCAGCGTCTCTTGCTGCTCTTCGGGCATATCGCTGAAGAAGTTGAGCTGGGTCTGCTCTTCCACCTCGCGTACCGAGACCCGGTAGTCGGCGATCTGGCTGATGGGCACCTCTTCCTGCGGCATGATAAAGGCGATGGCCTGCAGTCTGGCTGGGTCCATCACGATCTTGTAGTAGGCGCTCGGGATCGCCACACCCTGACCGATGGACTCTTCAGAGCCGGTAAAGATGGGGCCGGTGATCACCTGCACATCCTTGCGGGAGACCGCCCACTTGTTCACCTTGTCCTCCAGCACGCGCCACGCCTTCTGGTTGAGCACCCCGATCTGCGGCGTCATGTTGCTCAGCAGGAAGCTCTCTTTCATGGTGTTCTTGTTCGATTTCATGTCCCCCGCCGGGGCCTGATGGCCACGGTCGTAGCCCGAGCCCTTGTAGTCGGAGAGGGTGGCGCGGTAGGCAACCGGGATCTCCCTGTCCTCGGCGAAGGCATCCTTGCGCGGCACAGTGCCCTGTGCGCTCTGGGCTGTCATTCGGTAGGAGACCCAGTCCGCCACCTTGTAGTCGTAGTTGTAGCCGACCGCATACCCTTCACGGCAGAGCTTCTGATCCGATTCGGAGGGCAGGCCGAAGCGCACGTGCTCACCGCACTCCCAATGGGCGGCCAGCAAGGGGGTGGCAGTGAGGGTGAGGGTAACAGCCAGAACCAATTTATTGATTTTTATCATTTTTGTGATGCTCCAGTTTAGTAGGCGGAGCCATTTGACATGAGATCTGACCAGCGCTTCAATTGCTGTTTTTTTACACGTCACCGTTCTGTGACGGCTCGCCAAGATCCGTGATGTGACTGGTTAATATGTTTTAAATCAGTGGCTTGGTCGGTGGGATGATGTGCGGTTGCTCGGCAGACAACGAAAAGGGGCCCGCGATGGGCCCCTGGTGCTGGTTGGTCTGACTGCTATCAGGCGGCGTTTGCCTTGTTGCCCAGCGTGCGGGCCAGCAGTGCTTCCGGATTGTGGATCGCCTCCTTGGTCTTCACGTCGATGACCTCGATATCGGTGAAGCGCTCGCGGTTCTTGATAGCCACGTCGTGGGCGAAGATGACGCAGCGGGCGTTGGCGACATCCTTGGCGGTAATGCGGTTGATGATGCCGTTGGCGCCCTGGGTCTCGACCTTGAGCTTGATCCCCTGCTTGGCGGCAGCCTTCTGCAGGCTCTTGGCGGCGAGGAAGGTGTGGGCCACGCCAGACGGGCAGGCAGTGATGGCCAGTACGTCTGCTTCCCCTTCCGCTTCAATGACTTCGAAGCTGGTTTGGGTGGTAGTGACGTCATCTTCTTCGCTCACTGGCTTTTTCAGCAGGTTGACGATGATGGCAGTGGTCAGGGCGCCGAGGATGGTACCCAGGATGTAGCCCATCTTGCCTTCAACAACCGGCAGGACAATCCAGCCACCCCAGGGGGCGTGGTTGATACTGTGCATCATGAAGCCGGTGATGTTGCCGACGATGCCGCCTGCGACGATGGCCGGGATAACACGCATGGGGTCAGCAGCGGCAAACGGGATGGCACCTTCACTGATACCGATCATGCCCATGATGGCGGCCGCTTTGCCGGATTCACGCTCCTCTTTCTTGTAACGCTTCGGAGACATAAAGGTCGCCAGTGCCATACCGAGCGGCGGCACACAGATGGCGATGCCGACACCGCCCATCAGCCAGGGCTGGGTGTTGACCTGAGTCTGGGCAAACAGGGTAGCAACCTTGTTGACCGGGCCGCCCATATCGAAGGCGGTCATACCACCCAGAATGGCACCTAGCATCACTTTACCTGAGCCCGCCATGCTGGAGAGCCAGTGGTTCATCCCTTCCATCATGGCGGCGATCGGGGCACCGATCCCCCACATCACGATGCCACACACCAGGAAGGTACCGATCAGCGGATAGATGAAGATCGAACCAAGGGAGGTCATTGAGTCAGGCAGCTTGATCCGTTTGAGCTGATTGACCACGAAACCTGCGATAAAGCCCACCAGAATGGCGCCGAGGAAACCGGTTTGATAGTGCTGAACGGCAATCCAGGAGCCGATCATGCCCGGGGCCAGGCCCGGCTTGTCAGCCAGCGAGTAGGCGATGTAGCCACCCAGTACGGCAGTAAACAGAGTCAGACCGGCGATACCCATGGTGGCCATGTCTTTGAGGAAGCCCGCTTCCGGCACGGCGCCCTTGCCGCTCATCATCACTGACAGGGAGAGCAGCACACCGCCCGCCACGATGAAGGGGATCATGTGGGAAGTACCAAACAGTAGGTGCTGCTTCATGGTATTGAGGCGATCCTTGAAGGTGCGATCGGTGGGTTCAACCGGAGCAGTGGCAGCCGATTTGGCGGCTGCCGCCGGTTTTTCCATTTTCGGGCCTTGCTTGAGCAGGGTCAGGGCTTGCTCGACAGTGGTGGCCGCCTTCATCTGCTCGATAAAACCGGGTTCCAGCAGACGGGTAGAGAGCTCCGCCAGCACTTCGATGTGGTGGTTGGCGCCGCCATCCGGGGAGGCAATCATGAAGATCAGCTGGGTCGGTTTGCCATCTTCGGCGCCGTACTCGATACCTTGGCGGCTGACACCGATGGCAATGGCCGGACGACTGACCGCCTTGCTCTTGGCGTGGGGCAGGGCGACACCCTGCTCGAAGCCGGTGCAGTCCAGCTGTTCGCGGGCCCAGATATCCTTGACGAATTGCTGTTGATCAGACACGGCGCCATCGCGAGCCAGCATCTGTGCCATCTCGTCGAACAGGGCCTCCTTGCTGGTGGCCTTCAACTCCAGGCAGATGAGTCTGCCGTTGGTCATGGTGGGTAACATATTACTCTCCTGGCTCCGTTGCCGAGCCGCATGATGGGGGGAACAATTGACCTGGATATTGTTCTCCCGTTGGCGCGGTGCCGAAATCGGACAAATGTGCCGTTTACTGGATTTTTGTGCTGGCAAGAATGAGCTGTGACTCTCATCTCGTTTTGGTGTGATGATTAAACTCTATGTGAACATGAATTTAATCATTTAATATCAATCGCTTATTTTGGTTTTGTTCGTGCAAAATCTTATCTGAGTGTCCAAGTCGATGATGAGTTTTCTGTGATGGAATGGATATTTGTGTGATTTGTTATGGGTCAATAGTGTGAGCTGGTTGGCAAATAGCAGGCGCCTCAAGTGATTTTATTGTCATTAATTGGGAGGGAGATAACTCTGAGAGTCTGGTCAACCGTGTTGTGAAGCGATGAAAGGGGATGGATGGGGATAAAAAACAAGGGCCATCATTGATGGCCCTTGCGCATGTTCGGGTGGGGGCATCGCCCGGGATGTGCTCGTTAGCAGCGGTTGCCGGCGCGGGCGACCCGCCCTTCGGCCAGCAGCTGGTAGCTGCCGGTGGTGGCCGGGATAAAGGCGGACTTGCCCTTCTCGAGACGCAGCGTCTCATCGCCGCGCTTGAGGAGCACGGTTGCATCGATGGCAAACAGGATCTCGGCGCTGGCGGTGGTGAGCTGGTGCTCGCCTGCCGGGTAGATGCTGAAAGTGAAGTCAGGTACCGGCACGTCGAAGTGCTGTACCGCACCATCACAGCGGGGGGACAGCAGGATCTGGTCGTCCGGCTTGGGCAAGCAGCGGGTGCAATCCAAAAGCTCTGCCACATCGATGTATTTGGGGGTGAGGCCGGCGCGCAGCACGTTGTCGGAGTTGGCCATGATCTCGAGACCCGTGCCGCGCACATAGGCGTGCGGGGTACAGGCATCGAGGAACATCGCCTGACCGGGTTTGAGGGTCACCACGTTCAACAGCAGCGGCGAGAAGAGGCCCACATCTCCCGGGTACTGGGCCGCCAGACTGGTGATGAGGGCAAACGTCTCCTCATCCTGATGGGCGGCGGCATAGGCCAGCAGCCCTGCCAGCGCCTCGTCCTTGCGCGCCCCTTTCAGTACCAGCAGCTGGTGGAAGAAGTGCTGCAGGCCCGCTTCATTCTGGCTGGCGGCAAGGGCTGCGGTCAGATCGGCGATGGCCGCCAGATTGACCCGCTCGAACAGTGCCAGAATGGCGGGAATGGCGCGAAAGCCGTTCATCGCCTGATAGGGGGTGAGGGCAAAGACCAGCTCCGGCTTATGGTTCGGGTCCTTGTAGTTGCGATTGCTCGCCTTGATATCGATGCCTGCGGCCTCCTCTTTGGCAAAGCCCGCTTCGGCCTGAGCCTTGCTCGGGTGCACCTGAATGGAGAGAGCCTTCTCGGCACACAACACCTTGAACAGGAACGGCAGGCTGCCAAAACGGGCGAAGGTGGCCTCACCCAGCGCGGCGGTCGGGGCCCGGTCGATCACCGTAGAAAGCTTTTGCACACTGCCCGCCAGCGTTACCTCGGAGCAGCCGTTGGGGTGAGCCCCCATCCAGAGTTCGGCCTGGGGTTTGCCTTGCGGATTGGGAATGCCAAACAGGGTGGTGAGGGAGTCATGACTGCCCCAGTCATAGCCTTGAATCGGGTTTTGCATCAACAGAAAGGAGGGCAGATCGCTACTGCTCATAAGGGACGCCTCGTCTAGTTTGAAGAAAATCGGGTGCAGAAAAGGGTGGCATTACTGCTGTGGACCGGACTATAACATGGGCGGTCGCGCGCGCCGCAACCGCTTGCCTCTCTCTTGATCAGGATCACCATGTCTCTCATCTTCAGCCAACTGCTCGACGGAGCCCTGAGCGAACAGGTTCCATTTGACCAAATCTGGTTTGCCAGTGAACAGGGGGTGCCACCCAGTTTCAGCTATCAGGTCAACTTTCCCCGCCTCGAGCTGGTCTTTAGCGGCGAGTATCTCAACCAAATTTGGGACAGGGAGGAGGGGGTCAGAGAGATCAGTGTATTGCCGGGACAGGCGCTCTATATCCCTCCCAACGGCTGGAACAAGCCGCTCTGGACCACCGACTGCTCGGTGCTGAGCCTGCTGTTTGGCAAACGCCAGCTGGGGTTCAGTCTGGTGAGCAAGCGCAGTGAAGATCCGGACTTTTTCGATGTGCAAAAGCACAGCATCATGGCGCGGGCGGGCCATGTGATCGAACACATTTTGGCGGCGCTGAACGTACTGACCGAGGATCCCGGTCGCTCCCCCACCGATGATCACCTGCTGCAGGCTCTGCTGGCGAGTGCCCGTCAGCTGTTGCTGGAGTCCGCCACGGATCGGCCGCGGGGGGCAGAGCTCTTTCACGGGATCTGCATCTATATCCAGGAGAACTTTCACCGTCCCATCACCCGTGACTCCATTGCCCACCGCTTCAACGTTTCAGCGAGCCATCTCTCCCACCTGTTCCGCGAGCAGGGTCATATGCGCCTTGCCGATTACATCAGCTGGGTGCGGATCGATCGGGCCAAATTCATGCTGAAAAAGTACCGCTTCCGGCTTGAAGAGGTGGCCAGTCGCTGCGGTTACAGTGACGTGAACTACTTCTGCCGGGTGTTCAAACAGAAGACTGGCTTGACCCCTTCCCAGTACCGTTCCCTGAGTCAGCCGCAGGCGGCGGCCAGCGAGCTGGAGGGATAACGGGGCTGTGTCGGGAAGGCGTGGTGACGGCGTACTGGCGGGTGGCTACCTCTTTGGTCTGACATGCTTTCTTGTCGTTTTATTATGAAAATGAATGGGCTAAGATGGCCGCGCGCAACAAACAAGTTGATAACAAACGGAAGTTAGGAGATGCCGATGGAAAGCAAAGTAGTAATCCCGACCCAAGGTCAGAAAATCACAGTCGATGCCAACGGCAAGCTGCAGGTTCCCAACCATCCGATCATTCCGTTTATTGAAGGGGATGGCATCGGTGTTGACGTAACCCCGGCCATGTTGAATGTGGTGAATGCTGCGGTCGAGAAAGCCTACAAGGGCGAGCGCAAGATCGCCTGGATGGAGATCTATACCGGCGAGAAATCGACTCATGTCTATGGCGAAGGTGCCTGGCTGCCGGCCGAAACCCTGGATTTCATTCGTGAATATTGCGTGGCCATCAAGGGCCCGCTGACTACTCCGGTCGGTGGCGGTATTCGCTCCCTCAACGTAGCCCTGCGTCAGGAGCTGGATCTCTACATCTGCCTGCGTCCGGTGCGTTACTACGACGGCACCCCGAGCCCGGTCAAGCGTCCTGATCTGACCGACATGGTGATCTTCCGCGAAAACGCCGAAGACATCTACGCCGGCATCGAATGGAAGGCCGACAGTGCCGAAGCGAACAAGGTGATCGCCTTCCTGCAAAACGAAATGGGCGTGAAGAAAATTCGCTTCCCCGAGTCCTGCGGGATCGGCATCAAGCCGATGTCCAAAGCCGGTACCGAGCGTCTGGTGCGTGCCGCCATCGAGTATGCCATCGACAACGATCGCGACTCCGTGACTCTGGTGCACAAGGGCAACATCATGAAGTTCACCGAAGGTGCCTTCAAGGATTGGGGTTATGCTCTGGCTCAGAACGAGTACGGTGCCCAGCTGATTGACGGCGGCCCCTGGTGCTCCTTCAAGAACCCGAAAACCGGCAAGAGCATCGTCATCAAGGATGTCATCGCCGATGCCTTCTTGCAGCAGATCCTGCTGCGTCCGGCCGAGTACGACGTCATCGCCTGTATGAACCTCAACGGTGACTACATCTCCGATGCGCTGGCTGCTCAGGTTGGCGGTATCGGTATCGCGCCGGGTGCCAACATCGGTGACGGCGTGGCCCTGTTCGAAGCGACCCACGGCACTGCACCTAAGTATGCCGGTCAGGACAAGGTCAACCCGGGCTCCCTCATCCTCTCCGCCGAGATGATGCTGCGCCACATGGGTTGGGTTGAAGCGGCCGATCTCATCATCAAGGGCATGGAAGCGGCGATCCGAAACAAGACCGTCACCTATGACTTCGAGCGTCTGATGGAAGGGGCCACCATGCGCTCCTGCTCCCAGTTTGCTCAGGACATGATCGACCAGATGTAATCTGCTGCTTGCCAGAAACGCAAAACCGGCGCCATGTGCGCCGGTTTTTTTATCGCGAAAGAGTGAAGGGGCTTATTGCGCCTGCTCTACGTGTTGCTGATAGCGTTGCTGCCATTTGCTGGTTTCTGCTTCATCACCCTGGGCCTTCCAGAAGGCGCAGATGGTGTTGGCAAGTTCCGAAGCCATCGCGTGATCTCCGTCACGTCGACTCATCAGATAATCTCCCAGCCAGCTTTGATATTGTTTCATTACCCGATCTCCTTATCTCATGTGCCCTTGAGGGTGCCCACCTTGACGGGAGCCTGTCGGCTCATCCTGGGGGGAACATCATCAGGCATGATGGTGCAAAGTCACGACCCGGGCAGAGAGCCCGATGGGCAATCTGGCGGCGAACGTGACGCGAGATGTCAAAAAATGAGCGCCATTTTAGCACAAACTGACCAACTTGGGGAAATTGTCGCCATGGATTGCGACAGAACAGCCCCATCCCCTTGTTCCCAAAACAGAAAACCCGCCGTGATGGCGGGTTTATTTGCAGATAAATGTGGCAAAACAGCCTAGATCTTGGCGCTGGCCAGGTACTTTTCCATCTCTTCGGCGGGCACCATGCCACCGCCGGTGGCCCACACCAGATGGGTGGCCTGTGCCATGGTTGCTGCATCGCAACCGCGCCCGGTTAGCCACTCGGGATTGGCAGCCACCCGCCACGGGCCGACCATACCTGCCAGAGCGGAGGGTTCGAGTTTGATCTGCTCATCGCGCGCCAGCAGTCCCAGCAGGTCATACATCTCCTGATCGCTCAGGGTGTAGAAGCCATCAAGCAGCCGTTCCATGGCGCGGCCGACGAAGCCGGAGGCGCGTCCTACCGCGAGGCCATCGGCTGCAGTGAGGTTATCGATGCCCAGATCCTGCACCGCAATGGCATCGTGCAGCCCGGTGTGTACCCCCAGCAGCATGCAGGGGGAGTGGGTCGGTTCGGCAAACAGGCAGTGAACATGGTCACCAAACGCGAGCTTGAGACCAAAGGCCACCCCGCCCGGGCCGCCACCTACGCCGCAGGGCAGGTAGACGAACAGCGGGTGGTCGGCATCCACCTTGATGCCCATCTGGTCGAACTGCGCTTTCACCCGCTCGCCCGCCACCGAGTAGCCGAGGAACAGGGTGCGGGAGTTCTCGTCGTCGATAAAGAAACAGTTGGGGTCGCGTTCGGCCTCTTTGCGCCCCTGTTCCACCGCCACACCGTAATCCTCGGCATATTCGACCACGATCACCCCGTGCTCGCGCAGCTTGCGCTTTTTCCACTCCCGCGCATCGGCAGACATGTGGACGGTGACGGTAAAGCCGAGCTTGGCGCTCATGATGCCGATGGACATGCCAAGGTTGCCGGTGGAGCCCACTGCGATGCTGTACTGGCTGAAGAACTGGCGAAACTCGTCGCTGAACAGTTTGCGGTAGTCATCCTCTTCCCGCAGCAGACCAGCCTTGATCGCCAACTGTTCGGCGTGAGTCAGCACCTCGTAGATACCGCCTCGCGCCTTGATGGAGCCGGAGATGGGCAGGTGACTGTCTTTTTTCAGCAGCAGTCGACCGGTGACCTCGACCCCGTAGCGCTGGTTGAGCGTAGCCTGCATCGCCGGAATAGCGGCGATCTCGGACTCCAGAATACCGTTGCTGGTGCGGGTCTCGGGGAAGGCTTCGCACATGTAGGGGGCGAAGCGGGCCAGCCGAGCGGAAGCGTCCGCCACATTGTTGTTATCGAGCCCCACATAGGGCAGACCGGCAGCCAGAGTGGTGGTGTTGGGGTTGAACCAGGTGACTGGCTCAAGCGCGATCAGGGATTGCACCAGTGGAAATTGCGCTGTGAGCTGTTGGACGTCGATGTTTTTCATAGTGTTCTCGGTCTTGTTACACGATAAAGGAGAGCAGGAAGGTACCGGCCAGCGCCATCAGGGAGGCAACAAAGGTGGCGGTGGTGTAGTACTTGAGCGTTTCGTTCAGGGTGGCGCCGCAATACTGCTTGACCAGCCAGAACAGGGAATCGGTCACCATGGTGCAGCCAATGGCACCGGAGCCGATGGCCAGGGTCATGATCTCCGGGCTGATATCCGGGTAGTGCACCATGATGGGGGAGACGATAGCGGTGGCGCCCATCATGGCAACGGTAGCGGAGCCCACGGCGGCGTGCAGCACGATGGCAACCAGCCAGGCCAGCAGAATGGGGTGCATATCCAGCTGGGAGAGGATGGTGGCCAGGCTATCGCCCAGGCCGCTTGACTTGAGCACCCCGTTGAAGGCGCCACCCGCACCGATGATGAGCAAAATGTTGGCGATGGAGGAGAAGCACTCCTCGGTCTTGTTAAGCAGTCCCTCCATCGTCATCTGCTGGCGGATCCCCAGCACGTAGTAGGCAGTGAAGGCCGCGATAAACATGGCGGTGATAGGGTTGCCGATAAACTCCAGCACGGTGTAGAGGTGGCTGGCGTGATCCATATTGAGCTCAGCGACCGTCTTGGCCAGCATCAGCAGGATGGGCAGCAGCACGGTAAAGAGCGAGGCGCTTAAGGTCGGGAGAGTTGCCTCATCGCGGGCCTTGATGTCGGCAAAGGCATCGGGTACCACCTTGAACGGGAGCCGGTTGCCCAGCAGCTTCAGAAACAGCGGGCCGCCGATAAGCGAGGCAAAGAGGCCGACTGCCAGACCATAGACGATGACGGATCCCACATCGGCGCCCAGCTGATTGGTGACATAGAGGGCGGCAGGGTGAGGTGGCACTATGCAATGCACGGCCATCAGGGCGGTACAGAGCGGAATGGCCAGCTTGAGCAGCGAGGTGTTGGTCTTGCGGGCGATGGAGAAGGCCAGCGGGATCAGCAGCACCACCCCGACTTCGACAAACAGGGTGATGCCACATACCAGACCAACCAGCACCATGATGACATCCGGCGAAAGCCAGCGGCATCTCTGCAGGGCGAGGCCGATGCGCTCCGCCGCGCCCGACACCTCCATCATCTTGCCGAGTATGGTGCCAAGGCCGATGACGGCGGCGAGAAAGCCGAGCGTGCCGCCAATGCCCTCTTCCATGGCGCTGACCATCTTGAGGGGCTCCATCCCCATCAGGGTGCCCACATAGAAGCTGGCCAGCAGCAGGGCAAGAAAGGGGTGGATCTTGCCCTTCACTATGGTGACCACGATAAGAACGATGCTACTTAGCAAGGTAGCGATGACCCATACCTCTGAACTCATACTGCGCCTCGACATCTGTTGTTTGTGATTGTTTATGCGCTTATTGAATGAAAATGAGGCGGGGCTGACAAATGATGAAATCGACCACTTGGGTGAGCTGAAGTGATGCAAAGACGCTATATTGGTCACAATTTATCTAAATTACACTCTTTGGGTCTTTTGGCTTCATCCTGAAGGTGGCCTGTGGGTGTATCATTGGCGGCCATCGCGAAGAGGGGGGGTGAATGTATAACGGGGATAATTACATATCGCGCAACAAGCTGCTGAGTGGCTACCAGCTGGCCAAGTTGCACACCTTCGAGGCGGCCGCCCGCCACGGATCCTTTGCCATGGCAGCTGATGAATTGTCGCTGAGTCCCAGTGCCGTGAGTCACCGGATCAGCGCGCTGGAAGAGGAGCTGGGCTTCAAGCTCTTTGAGCGTTTTCACCGCAAGGTGGTACTGACGGCGGATGGGCAGCGGGTGTTCTGGGCGCTCAAATCTTCGCTGGAGTTCATCAATCAGGAGATCCTGGAGATCAAGAATCAGGAGCTCTCCGGTACCCTGACCATCTATTCGCGTCCCTCCATCGCCCAGTGCTGGCTGGTGCCCAGGTTGGCTGATTTCTCCCGCCTGCATCCGCAGATCGAGCTCAATATCATCACCGGCAACGAGAACATCAACCTGCATGGTTATGGCATCGATTTGACCCTCTATTTCGATGAGAAGAGCCCGGAGCGGCTTGCCATCCACCCGCTGATGGATGAGTTCATGCTGCCGGTCTGCAGCCCGGAATATGCCGAGCAGCACGGGCTTGTTGGCAATCCCGCCAACTTGTCCTTGTGCCGTTTGCTCCATGATCGGCAGGCATGGGGATTTGACTCGGATACCGATGAATGGAGCTGCTGGGCTCGCCACGCCGGGGTCAGCCTCGAGGCATGTCAGCTGAGCATGGGTTTTGATCGCTCGGATCTCGCCATCATCGCCGCCATGAATCACGCCGGGATCGCCATGGGGCGCAAGAATTTGGTGAGCAAGCGACTGGCACGCAACGAGCTGGTGGCCCCTTTCCCCGGCTTGGAGATCAAGTGCGAGCAGCGTTATTACATGGCGACCCTGCCCAATCGGGCGTGTCCCAAGATCCAGGCCTTTATCGACTGGGCGCAGAAAATGGCTGCCGAGATGGAATGAACAGAGGCCGGTGCGCAAGAGCAAAATGAAGATGGTAAAGCGCGAGTGAACGAAGGTAGCGGTTTAACGTAGCGGGAAAATTGGGGGAGAGGGGTTGGCTGATGGTGGTTGGTCGCGAGTGGCCTTGCTGCCAACACCGGGTGGCTAGCAGCAAGGCAACGGTCGGGATCAGGTGGTCTTTTCCAGATGGTTCTGGTAAATCTGCTGCCACTTGTCCAGTTCGTTTTCATCACCCTGCTGCTGCCAGAACTCGCAGATGGAACTCGCCATCTCGCATGCCATGGCGTGGTCACCGTCACGGCGACTCATCAGGTATTGCCCCAGCCAGCTTTGATACTGTTTCATTGCACGATCTCCTTATCTATTTAACCCTTGATACTGCAGCTGTGGGACACCCGTCCGGCAGTGTCGCGCCACACTCCACTTTCGCCGCGCATTGCTTGTTATCGCCGCGCGTGTTGTCAATCAGGACAGAGAGCGTATGAGAAAAAGGCGAAAGTGTTAAAAATTGGCCACCACCTTATCACAAAATGGTGTGATATGCAGGATTTGGGGCCAATTGAGTTATAAGCGCGGGTTGTGTGTCCCGACATAGCGACAGGGATTGACGGAGAGTATCGGCACGCGACTTGTGCCGCAAGCAGGCGTTTGAGCGGCTACTGGGTCACCCGACGTGCCTGCCAGTAGCGACTGTTCCAGTAGACGTTGTCGAGGCGGGAGCTGATCACTCCCTTGCTGGTGGAGGCGTGAATAAACTCGCCGGCACCTGTGTAGACCCCCACATGGTATTGTTGCCAGCCGGTTTTGAAGAAGACCAGATCCCCGTGTTGCAGCCGGTAGCGATCCACCGGTTTGCCAATGGTGGCCTGAGATTCGGTGGTTCTTGGCAGGTTGAAGCCCAGCACCTGACTATAGGCGAGCTGGGTGAAGGCGGAGCAGTCTAGCCCGGCGCGGCTGGCGCCGCCCATGCGGTAAGGGACACCGCGCCACTGTTGGTAGAAGCCATCAAAGGCACTGCTCTGCCGGGGGGCCGGAGGCGGCTCCGGCGTGCTGGAACAGGCGGCCAGCAGCAGAGTCAGCAGGGATAGCAGCAGCTTGCGATACATCGGGCTCTCTCCACGGACGGGTCTACCAAACGAGACATTTATCGAACGCCATATCCTGCCAAATCGTTCTGGCGGCAGGAGGGCACTCGACAACTTTTCCATCATAAACAGGGATCTGGCTTCAGACCTAGTCTCTGAGAGGAAAAATGTGGTGGGGAACTGAAAAACGCCAACCCGAGGGCTGGCGTTTGTTGTCACTCGTTGTGGCTGATCAGCGGTTTAAGCAGCTCGGCCAGTTTGTAGAAGGTCTGTACCCGGGTGGTGCTAGGGCGCCAGACCAGCCCAATCTCGCGATAGGAGGTCTCTCCCGGCAGCGGGATGGCCACCAGATCGGAGTTGGCAAGAATGCCGGCATCGATGGCCATCTGCGGCAGGAAGGTGGTGCCAAGACCCGCTTCCACCATCTGCACCAGTGTGTGCAGGCTGGTGGCGGCAAACGGGTTGATCTTGCTCTTGTCCCGCAGGCGGCAGGCGCTCACTGCGTGCTCGGTGAGGCAGTGCTCCCGCTCCAGCAGGAAGATGCTCTGGTTGGGCAACTCCTTGTAGTCGAACGGGGTATGCAGACCGGCCGCCATGCTGGCGGGCATCACCATGTGGAACGGATCCTGACCGACGGTCTTGCAGTGAAATCCACCGATCTCGATGGGCAGGGCGAGGATCAGCAAGTCGAGTTGACCCTGTTCCAGCTGCTTGAGCAGATTGCTGGTGGTGTCTTCACGCAGCAACAATTCGAGGTCAGGATAGGTTTTGCTGCACTCTTTCAGTAGCTTGCTCAGCAGGAAGGGGGCGATGGTGGGAATGCAGCCAAGACGTACCGTCCCCTGCATCACGCCGCCCTGATGTTGCCCGAGCTCCATGAGATCCCGCGCATCGGAGAGCAAATTGCGAGCGCGCTCGACGATTTCCATGCCGACCGGGGTCATAATGAAGCTCTTGTGGTCCCGCTCCACCAGTTGCAGGTTCATCATGTCCTCCAGCGTCTGGATCCCGGTACTCAGGGTCGACTGGCTGACATGACAGGCCTTGGCGGCGCGGTTGAAGTTCTTGTGCTCATCGAGAGCGACCAGATATTGCAGTTGTTTGAGGCTGGGCCAACGTTGCATAGAAAAACCCGATTAATGCTATCTATTTAATTTGATTTAACTAATCTACCACCGGGTCTATAGTTTGTCGCTTGAATTAGATGGACTTGGCTCTAGGTAGCCCAATCCTCACCGGATTGTTCACTTCACATAAAGAGGAATTGAATATGGTATTGGTAGGCCGTCCCGCACCCGATTTTACCGCCGCAGCTGTTCTGGGTAATGGCGAGATCGTTGATTCATTCAACCTGTCATCCCACATCAAAGGCAAAGCTGCCGTTGTCTTCTTCTACCCGCTCGATTTCACCTTCGTCTGCCCGTCTGAGCTGATTGCCTTCGATCACCGTTATGAAGAGTTCCAGAAGCGTGGCGTGGAAGTGATCGGTGTTTCCATCGATTCCCAGTTCTCCCACAACGCATGGCGCAACACCAAAGTGGAAGATGGCGGTATCGGTCAGGTCAAGTACCCGCTGATCGCCGACGTGAAACACGAAATCTGCAAAGCCTATGACGTTGAGCATCCGGAAGCCGGTGTGGCGTTCCGTGGCTCCTTCCTGATCGACAAGAACGGTGTCGTTCGCCATCAGGTTGTCAACGATCTGCCGCTGGGCCGCAACATCGACGAGATGCTGCGCATGGTCGATGCCCTGCAATTCCACGAAGAGCACGGCGAAGTGTGCCCGGCTCAGTGGGAAAAAGGCAAAAAAGGTATGCAAGCCTCTCCGGACGGGGTTGCCAAGTACCTGTCCGAGAATGCTGACTCCCTGTAATCGGGTCGTACTCTCCTTGAAAAACCGGCGTCTTGGCGCCGGTTTTTTTTATACCTGAGATTTATCCATCCTCTGACATAGTGGCCACACTCTTCTCGTTCCATCGTTCCATCGTTCCATCGTTCCATCGTTCCATCGTTCCATCGTTCCATCGTTCCATCGCTCTCCTCGCTATTCCAAGCAGCCGTTCGCTGGCGTACTCGTTGTTTCGAAATGAGATGCTGATCCGAATGGCTGGGTGGGGGGATATGCCGACAGACAATCGCCATAAAAAAAGCGCGCCATAGGCGCGCTCAGTTCACAAGCAGAGGCGCTATTCCTCAAAGATCCCGAAGTGATCCTTGGCGAAATTGACCCGCTGCTCCACGTTCATCTTCACCTGCCCCAGCTTCTCGATGGTCTTGAGGTTGGGCACCAGGCCGCGACCGTTGGCGATCTGGATGGCAAGACCAGGACGGGCGTTGAGCTCCAGCAGCATGGGGCCACGGAACTTGTCCAGCACCATATCGGTACCGATATAGCCCAGACCCGACATCTCATAGCAGGAGGCCGCCAGGGTGAGCAGGGTATCCCAGTGTGGGACCTTGAGCTCATAGAGGTCGAGGCCGGTGTCCGGGTGGTGGCGCAGCGGATTGCCAAACTGCACTGCCCGCAGGGCACGACCGGTACGCAGGCACAGACCCACCCCCACGGCGCCCTGGTGCAGGTTCGCCTTGCCATCGGAGGCGGCGGTAGAGAGGCGCATCATCGCCATCACCGGGAACCCCTTGAAGATGATGACCCGGGCATCGGGTACCCCTTCAAAAGAGTAGCCGTCGAACACATCATCAAAGTTGATGAGGCCTTCCACCAGTGCCACGTCGGGCTTGCCGCCAAGCGAATAGAGCCCCGCCAGAATGTTGGATACATGGCGCTCCAGATCCTGACCGGTAGAGGCGCTGCCGTTGGGCTTGTAGAAGAGGCCATCTTCCTGACGCAGGATCACCAGGATACCCTTGCCGCCCGAGCCACGAGCCGGCTTGATGCAGAAGCCCGGCCAATCTTTTACCAGCTCGGTGATGCGACCCACATCGTGCTGGGCACGGATGGTACCGATCAGCTCAGGCACGGTAACCCCTGCATCCAGCGCAATTTGCTTGGTCTGCAGCTTGTCATCCACCAGCGGATAGAGGCTGCGCGGATTGTAGCGGCTGATGTAGGAGTGGTTGCGCTTGTTCATGCCGAGGATGCCTGATTGGGACAGGCTCCACGGGGTGGTGTATTTTTCCCAGAACCACATCGGTTACTTGTCCTTACCCGGGGTGACGCCAGATTTCATCTCGTCCACCAGCGGCTTGAAGCGCTTCAGTTCGCTCAGCTTGTAGCCGGTGTAGTTACCCATCAACAGCACGGTCGCCATCAGCACCAGCTGCAGGCCGAGGAAGTTGAAGGTGAGGTGACGGATCAGTTCATTATCCATGGCCAGATAGGCGATGACGGCAACCAGCAGAGAGCCACCACCCTGGCGGAACACCTCTTTCGGGCCCTCTTCTTCCCACAGAATGGACATCCGTTCGATGGTCCAGGACAGGATGATCATCGGGAAGAAGGTGATCTTCATACCGTCGGTCAGCCCCAGCTTGAAGGCGAACGCGGAGAAGATACCGATCATCGAGATAACCATGATGATGATGGCCGATATTCGGGCGACCAGCAGCAGGTTAAGCCGAGACAGATAGGAGCGAATGATGAGACCGGTGCCGACGATCAGCAGGAAGCCGATGAGACCGGTGACCAGCGAGGTCTGGATAAAGGCGACCGCGATCAGCACCGGCATAAAGGTACCTGAGGTCTTGATCCCCACCAGAACCCGCAGGAACACTACCATCAGCACGCCGATCGGGATCAGCAGCAAGCCCTTGAACAGGGTCTGCTCTTCCAGCGGCAGGCTGTGGATGGAGAAGTTCATCATCTCTGATTTTTCGAACTTCTGCGCCAGTGCCACGCTCACCGGCTGCTCTTGCTCGATCATCGAGAAGCTGACACGGGAGTTGTGACCACCGGTCACGTCCAGCAGGGCGCCGGAGTTGTATTCCCACAGCAGCAGGTTGGCCGGACGGCCCTGTTCACCGGTTTGCGGGTTGAACAGCTTGTAGTCGGTCGGGCTGTTGAATACCTGCAGGTAATCCACCAGCTCCTGACGACGGCGGCCATCTTCCAGATTCAGGGCATGCACCACGCGGGTGGGGACGTCAGCATTGTTGAGCAGCTCTGCGATCAGGTTGGCGCGGCTCTTGTGCTTTTTCAGCAGCTCGGCGTTCTGCTCCTGCTTCTCGATCTCCTTGATGATCTCGCGAGTCAGGGTGTAGCCGTCGGCAGAGCGCTCCTGTGCCCGCTCGAGGATCTGCTTCATCGCGGTGGCATAAGGCTCACTCTCGATCTGCTTCTCGATGGCAGGCGGCTGCGGATTGGCGGCCGGTTTGGCGTGGGCATCCGCCATCATGTCGACGCGGTAGTAGAGCTCCTGACGGCCGGAGGCGGTGCGGATGGACCACTCGGCGCGGGCATCGCCATCTTTCTCGACGAAGGAGAGGCCGTAGCCGGGGCTGGCGGCGTTCTCGTTCATCAGGGTGAAACCGGGCTGGGTGCCCGGAATGGCCAGGGAGGCGATCACCGGCTCACCGGTCGCCTCAAACTCCAGCTTGGCTTCGATGGACCAGATCTGGCGCTTTTCACCGGGCGTCAGCGGCACATCCAACGCGATATGGTGATAGATCGTCATCCCCAGGCCGACAATGTACAGCAGGGCTACCAGCAAATAGAACGGCTTACGGGAAACCATGGATTATTTCACATCCTTGAGCTTGGGTTTGGGTTGGATATATTCGCGGGCCACATCAACCACGGCGATGTCTTTCAAAAATTCGCGACCCAGCAGCACAGGGAAGGTCATGTCGCTACGGTCTTTCAGGGTAAATTCGGCTTTCTCGGTCATGTCGCCAATGCGCACGGCCAGACGCACTACCGGACGGCGGTCCAGATCGTCGGCAGAGGCCTGACGCACCCGCACATGGCGTACCAGCGGCGCTTCGATCTGGATCTTGTCGTCCACTTCCTGATGGCTCAGGAAGAAGCGCACCCAGTTTTTGCCGTTGCGCTCGAAAATGGTGATCTCCTGCGCACTGATGGAGGAGGTGGTCGCACCGGTATCGACCCGCGCCTGGAAGGCATCGTTGGCCGCATCAACCCAGATCCACTCGGCTTCACCGACCATCAGCTTGCCATCAATGGTGTGACCCTGATTGGGGGCCGGGCACTTCTCGGTGGGGATGGCCATCGGCTTGGGCGGCTCGGAGGGGAGGGTGGCGAGCTTGTGGTCTACTTGCTTGACGGACTCTTTCATATTGGTGACATCTGTGTTGAGCTGAACCAGCAGGTGCTGTTGCTGCACATACTGCTTCTGTTGCTGTTCCATGGATGTTTGCAGGCGTTGCTCGCTCTGGCTCAGCTCGCTACGAAGCTCGGCCAGCGTCAGAGCAGGGACCTGAGGCGCTTTTTCCATATTGACACACCCGCCGAGACTAAGCAGGGAGAGCAGGGTCATTCCTTTTAATTTGCTTTTCATGTCATTCATTTAACTGTGCTTCCTGGAATTGGGTCAGTGTAACTTCCACAAGCGCCACCGGCTAGTCTTTGGCCTTGCGGGCAATCAGTACGGCACGTTTCGGCGCCGGGTGTCCTTCTACCGTGAGTGCCGGATTGTCTGGATCCAGATAGTCACTCAGGGATTCATTAATCATCCAGTCGGTACGACGCTGTTCGTCGGTGCTGGTCATATTCTCGTCTACTATCCGCACGTCGGTGAAGCCGCAGCGCTCGACCCACAGCTTGAGGGCGCGGCTTGAGGGAATAAACCAGACGTTGCGCATCTTGCCGTAACGGTCGGTGGGCATCAGCACGTCGTTGACCCCGCCATCGATCACTAGCGTCTCCAGCACCAGCTCGCCATCATCTTTCAATTGATTGCGCAACTGCTCGATGTGCTCGATGGGGGATTTGCGGTGATAGAGCACCCCCATGGAGAAGACGGTGTCAAAGGCCCGCAGCTCCGGCAGCTCCTGAATGCCGAGCGGCAACAGGTGGGCGCGCTGATCATTGCCCGCGAAGTGGCGAATGGCCTCGAACTGGCAGAGAAACAGCGGGCTAGGGTCGATGCCGACCGCCAGCTTGGCCCCTTCACCCACCATACGCCAGAGGTGGTAGCCGCTGCCGCAACCCACATCCAGCACGTAACGGCCTTCGAGCTGGCTGATATGGGGCAGCACCCGATCCCACTTCCAGTCAGAGCGCCACTCGGTATCGATATGGATGCCGTGTACGGTGAACGGCCCTTTGCGCCAGGGCATGAAGTGGCGCAGCAGGCTCTCGACCTTCTTGCGTTCCCCTTCGCCAAGGCTCTCGGGCGAGCCAATCTCGACCCGGCTTTTCAGCTCGATGTTGCCGGGGGAGACCACCGGCAGCTTGTTGAGGGCACGGTTCCAGCGCGGCAGGTCGCCATGCTGGTTGTCATGTTGCCAGGCGTGCAGCTGGGCGGGCAGGGTATGCAGCCAGTGGCTCAGCCGGTTTTTGGCAATCAGTTGATAGAAATTGGCAAAGTCGATCATGGCTGGGCGTCGCTGGATTTGATGGCAATCATGGAGCCGAAGTTGAAACACTGGAACCAGAGATCCTGATGGACGAAACCGGCATCCCGCAGACGGGCCTGATGCACCGGCAGGCTGTCGGTGCGCATCACGTTCTCAAGGGCAGTGCGTTTCTGGCTGATCTCCAGCTCGCTGTAGCCATTGGCCCGCTTGAAGTCGAGGTGCAGATCGATCAGCAGCTCGTTGACCGGTTCATCTTCGAAGCGGAACTTTTCGCTCAGGATCAGGATCCCGCCCGGGCGCAGACCATCGTGAATGCGCTGGATCAGGGCGGCCCGTTTCTCTGGCTCGACAAACTGCAGAGTGAAGTTGAGTACCACCACGGAGGCGTTCTCGATCTCGATGTCGCAGATATCCGCCTCTACCAGCTCCACCGGCACCTCGGATTTGAAACCGGAGAGGTGGGCGCGAGCGCGCTCGATCATCGGATGGGAGAGATCCACCGCGGTGATGCGGCAGCCGGGCTGGCTGACATGGCGACGCATCGCCTGGGTCGCGGCGCCCAGTGAGCAGCCGAGATCATAGAGTCGGCTCTCGGGTTGGGCGTAGCGGGCGGCCATCATGCCGATGGCAGAGATGATGTTGCTGTAACCCGGCACCGAGCGCTGGATCATATCAGGAAACACGTCGACGACCTGTTCGTCAAAACAGAAGTCTCCCAATCGGGCGATCGGGGCGGCAAAAATTTGATCTTTGGTATGCATGCTGGCGCAACCTGACAGTCGGGACATCACCCGGCTGTATTGTTCAATTGAGTCGTTGGGTGACACCCATCAGAGTAGATTTATCACCTGTTTACGAACGGGGTGGCTGGTCGTGAAATCCTTTGGACCGTTCCTGTTCGTACGGGCCATGTTCCGGACCCTTACTTGGGGCGGTAGTGTAGAGGATTGATGGCCGTTTGTCTTGACGCCAGGGCTTGCCACGCCACAAAAAAGCACTTTTTTTGCAGCGAAACGATGGCCGCAGAATGGGTTGGCTAAAAGCGCAGCACTCCCTGCCGTGCGCGATCGTTTTCCCCCGGCCAGGGGGCCATCTCCTGCTCCAGCAAGCGGGTGATCTGACGGGCCAGCTCAGGTGCCTGGGCGTTGTCGGCAGTATGTATATAGAGGTAGAGATCCTTGCCCTCGGAAAGCCATTGGCGCCAATGGGGGAGCCAGCTGGGCAGGAAGGGGTGATTGGCCGCCGGATCCGGCAGGCCGATAAAGCGCACCATGGGGGCGTTGGCGGTGGCCAGCAGATGCACCGGCAGGCGCGGTTTCTTGCCCTGGGCATCGACAAGGGCTGGCGTGGTTGCTTGCACCGAGAAGAGTGGCCGACTGTCGAGCATCACCCGGTTCACACCCTGTTCCATCAGCAGTCGGTTCAATGCCCGCTCGGCCTCCCCCTTGGCGAAGAAGTCGGGGTGGCGCACCTCGAAGGCGTAGCGAAACGCCCGCGGCAGCCGTTCGATAAAGGCCGCAAGCCGGGGCAGCCCTTCCGGGCCGAAGCGGGCAGGCAGTTGCAGGGTGAGCAGTCCCAACTTGTCGTGTAGCGGCGCAAGCAGGTGGATAAAGTCGGCAACCTGTTTGTCTGCGCTCACCAGATCGCTCTGGTGGCTGATGGTTTGCGGAAATTTGAAGTTGAAACGAAAGTGATCGGGCACCGCATCGGCCCAGCGCTGTACCGTGTCCGGCGTCGGCAGGGCGTAGAAGGTGGTGTTACCCTCCACCGAGTTGAAGACGGCCGCGTAGTGGGCGAGGTGTTCGGCAGGCTTGGCGCCAAGGCCCAGCAACTGGCCGGGCCAGCTGGGGTGGGACCACTGTGGCAGGCCCAAATAGAGGCTCATGATGGCTATTCTCTTTGCTCTTGGTGCATTCGTGCCGATTTTTTGCCCGCTTTTTGCCATCGAGTGCAAAAAACTGGCGAAAGGAGGCTGCTGGCCATTTTACCCAAAAGGGGGTTTTCCTCTATAATGCCAGCCCTTTTGTTTTTCAATTTCTTGTGACCCATGCCTATCTACGAATATCGTTGCGACGTCTGTGGCCATGAATTGGCAAAACTGCAAAAGCTTTCCGATGCCCCCCTGACCGACTGTCCGGCCTGTAGCAAGCCGAATCTGGTCAAGCTGATATCGGCGGCAGGCTTCCGGCTCAAGGGAACCGGATGGTACGAGACTGATTTCAAACCGGGTAAGAAAAAGAATCTGGCCAGCTGTGAGACAGACGGTGCTTGCCAGTCGTGCCCGGCGGCCCAAGGTTAACCGTCTCTCTACAATTTCGAAGGAAGAAGTCCATGCGCTCTATCTATTGCGGACAGGTCAATGAGGCCCATGCAGGGCAGACCATTACATTGTGCGGTTGGGTTCATCGTCGTCGTGATCTCGGCGGTCTGATCTTTATCGATATGCGCGACCGGGAAGGGATCGTTCAGGTGTTCTTCGATCCGGACAAGCCGGAGGCGTTCGCCCTGGCCTCCGAGCTGCGCGGCGAGTTCTGCATCCAGGTGACCGGCGTGGTGCGCACCCGTCCCGAGTCCCAGCGCAACAGCGACATGGCCACTGGCGCCATCGAAGTGTTCGCCCACGAGCTCAACATCATCAACCGTGCCGAGCCGCTGCCGCTGGACTTCAATCAGGTCAACAGCGAAGAGATCAGCCTCAAGTATCGCTACCTGGATCTGCGTCGCCCCGAGATGGCCAAGTACCTGAAGACCCGTGCCAAGGCCAGTGCCTTCGTACGCCGCTTCATGGACGAGCACGGCTTCCTCGATATCGAGACCCCGATGCTGACCAAGGCCACCCCGGAAGGTGCCCGTGACTATCTGGTGCCGAGCCGCGTGCACAAGGGCAAGTTCTACGCTCTGCCGCAATCACCCCAGCTGTTCAAGCAGTTGCTGATGATGTCCGGCTTCGATCGCTACTACCAGATCGTCAAGTGCTTCCGTGACGAAGACCTGCGTGCCGACCGCCAGCCGGAATTCACCCAGATCGATGTGGAGACCTCCTTCATGACCGCGCCGCAGGTGCGTGAAGTGATGGAAGAGATGATCCGCAAACTGTGGCTGCACATCCTGAACGTGGATCTGGGCGACTTCCCGATCATGACCTTCGACGAAGCCATGCGTCGCTACGGCTCCGACAAGCCGGACCTGCGTCTGCCAATGGAGCTGGTTGATGTGGCTGATCTGCTGACTGCTGTCGAGTTCGCCGTGTTCGCGGGCCCCGCCAACGATCCGAAAGGCCGTGTGGCTGCCCTGAAAGTCCCGGGCGGTGCCGAGCTCTCTCGCAAGCAGATCGACGAATACACCAAGTTTGTCGGCATCTACGGTGCCAAGGGCCTGGCCTGGATGAAGGTCAACGAAGTCGCCAATGGTATCGAAGGCGTGCAGTCTCCGGTTGCCAAGTTCCTCTCTGACGCTATCGTGCGCGAGATCCTGGCCCGTACCGGCGCTGCCGACGGCGACATCATCTTCTTTGGTGCTGACAGCAAGAAAGTGGTCTGCGATGCCATGGGCGCCCTGCGTCTGAAAGTAGGTCGCGATCTGGGCCTGCTGGAGAACAGCTGGAAACCGCTGTGGGTCATCGACTTCCCGATGTTCGAGGAAGATGGTGAAGGTGGTCTGGCCGCCATGCACCACCCGTTCACCGCGCCGAGCAACATGAGCCCGGCCGAGCTGAAAGCCAACCCGGTGGGTGCTTACGCCAACGCCTACGACATGGTGATCAACGGCTACGAAGTGGGTGGCGGCTCTGTCCGTATCCACAACAGCGAGATGCAATCCACCGTGTTCGACATCCTGGGTATCACCCCGGCCGAGCAGCGCCTGAAGTTCGGCTTCCTGCTAGATGCGCTGAAGTACGGTACCCCGCCGCACGCCGGTCTGGCCTTCGGTCTGGACCGTCTCAGCATGCTGCTGACCGGCACCGAAAACATTCGGGACGTCATCGCCTTCCCGAAAACGACCGCGGCTGCCTGTCTGATGACAGACGCCCCCAGCCTTGCCAATGCCGCCCAACTGGGTGAGCTGGCGATTGCAACCACCGTCAAGGGCGACGAGTAAGCCGATACCGGCACCGGAGGCCGCCGCCGTGCGGCCTCTGTGTTTCCCTTGGGTTAGTCATGATCAGTGTTACTGACATTTAAAAAATAACGGAGAGTCTCTATGGCAGGTCACAGTAAATGGGCCAACATCAAACACCGCAAGGCCGCTCAGGACGCCAAGCGTGGCAAGATCTTCACCAAACTGATCCGCGAAATCACTACCTCCGCGCGTCTGGGTGATGCCGATCCGGCCAACAACCCGCGTCTGCGTGCTGCGGTGACTGCCGCCCTGACCAACAACATGACCCGCGACACCATCAACCGTGCCATTCAGCGTGGCGCTGGTGGTGGCGATGGTGAACAGCTCGAGACCATCGTTTACGAAGGTTACGGCCCGGCTGGCTCTGCCGTGATGGTAGAGTGCCTGACCGATAACCGTAACCGTACCGTAGCCGAAGTGCGCCACGCCTTCAGCAAGTGCGGTGGCAACCTGGGTACCGACGGCTCCGTCGCCTATCTGTTCAGCAAGAAAGGTCTGCTGACCTTCGTGGGCGTAGACGAAGATGCCCTGATGGATGCCGCGCTGGAAGCGGGCGCCGATGACGTGGTCACTGAAGAGGATGGCACCATCGAGGTGTACACCACCCCGAACGACTTCGGTACCGTGCTGGACGGTCTGGAAGCTGCCGGCTTCAAGGCCCAGAGCGCCGAAGTGACCATGATCCCCTCCACCGAAGCGGAGCTGGATGCAGAAACTGCACCCAAGCTGATGCGTCTGATCGACATGCTGGAAGATCTGGACGACGTGCAAGAGGTTTACCACAACGGCTCAATCTCCGATGAAGTCGCTGCGACCCTCTGATCGCTGAATTGTGCTCTCCCGATGGCAGCCTGATGGCTGCCATTTTTTATCTTTGCATCGTGGCAACTGCTGATGTGTCGGTTGCGCAAGCGCTGCTACAACTCTCTTCACTTACAATCTTTCCCGCTTTCTCCGCGAATTATCATTGATCTGTCCCTGCCAGTCGGTTGGCCCTGCACGTATGCCAGTCGGCAGTTCTGCTGCGTTGCGTTAGCGAGGCTCCGCTTATCCTGTTTATCACACCTTTAGCTCTGTAGATGACGTTGACTGTTCACATCTGCCCGTCAGGGTAATTCGTTGGGGGTAGGGGATAGGAGGTGATGGAGCGTACTCTTGTTATCACAGGTGCCCATCAATACAGAGTGACAGGTTGGGATGTCGATAACGGATTGGCTGGGGCGAGTTGGTTGGTTGGTTGGTTGGTTGGTTGGTTGGTTGGTTGGTTGGTTGGTTGGTTGGTTGGTTGGTTGGTTGGTTGGTTGGTTGGTTGGTTGGTTGGGACGTTAGGGGCTGCACTACCGCAATCGGCTGGAGAGAGGATCGCTGTGATAAGTGGCAGATAAAAAAAGCCCGCGCAGTGCGCGGGCTTGTTATCTCAGGACTGGTTATCAGGCCTTGGATTTCTTCTTGCCTTCAACCTTGGCTTCAACCGGGGCAGCAGTTACCGGAGCGGCTTCGGTGAACGGACGACCGTAGTAGGAGTCCAGCAGAACCTGCTTCAGCTCGCTGATCAGCGGGTAGCGCGGGTTGGCGCCGGTGCACTGGTCATCGAAAGCTTCGATAGCCAGCTGGTCAACCTTGGCCAGGAAGTCAGCTTCAGTCACGCCAGCTTCGCGGATAGAGGCCGGGATACCCAGGGTAGCCTTCAGCTCGTCCAGCCAGGTCAGCAGCTTCTCGATCTTGGCTGCGGTGCGGTCACCGGCAGCAGTCAGACCCAGGTGGTCAGCGACTTCGGCGTAACGACGACGAGCCTGCGGACGGTCGTACTGGGAGAACGCAGTCTGCTTGGTCGGGTTGTCGTTCGCGTTGTAGCGGATGACGTTGCTGATCAGCAGAGCGTTAGCCAGACCGTGCGGAATGTGGAACTCGGCACCCAGTTTATGAGCCATGGAGTGGCACACACCCAGGAAGGCGTTGGCGAACGCGATACCGGCGATGGTGGCAGCATTGTGCACCTTCTCACGAGCGATCGGGTCGTTGGCACCGTTCTGGTAGCTGGACGGCAGGTACTCTTTCAGCATTTTCAGGGCTTGCAGCGCCTGGCCGTCGGAGTACTCGTTAGCCAGTACGGAAACATAGGCTTCCATGGCGTGAGTCACGGCATCGATACCACCGAATGCACACAGGGACTTCGGCATACCCATGACCAGGTTGGCATCAACGATGGCCATGTTCGGGGTCAGCTCGTAGTCAGCCAGCGGATACTTCTGACCAGACACTTCATCGGTTACTACTGCAAACGGAGTGACTTCAGAGCCGGTACCGGAAGTGGTGGTGATACAGACCAGTTCGGCCTTCACGCCCATTTTCGGGAACTTGTAGATACGCTTGCGGATATCCATAAAGCGCATGGCCAGATCTTCGAACGCAGTGTTCGGGTGCTCGTACATCACCCACATGATCTTGGCCGCATCCATCGGTGAACCACCGCCCAGCGCCAGGATAACGTCCGGTTTGAAGGAGTTGGCCATCTCGGCACCCTTGCGAACCACAGCCAGGGTCGGGTCAGCTTCTACTTCGTAGAACACTTCCACTTCCATATTCTGTGCTTTCAGCAGGCTGACCAGTTCATCGGCGTAGCCGTTGTTGAACAGGAAGCGGTCAGTTACGACCATGGCACGCTTTTTACCTTCCAGGTCGCTCAGAGCGATCGGCAGGGAACCACGACGGAAGTAGATGGATTTCGGAAGTTTGTGCCACAGCATGTTTTCTGCCCGTTTTGCGACTGTCTTCTTGTTGATCAGGTGCTTCGGACCCACGTTTTCGGAGATGGAGTTACCGCTCCAGGAGCCGCAACCCAGGGTCAGGGACGGAGCCATTGCGAAGTTGTACAGGTCACCGATACCGCCTTGGGTAGACGGAGTGTTGATCAGGATACGCGCGGTCTTCATCTTGTCGCCGAAGTACTTGATGCGGTCAGCGTTGCGGTCCTGGTCGGTGTACAGACCTGAGGTGTGGCCGATACCACCGATGTTGACCATGTCACAGGCCATATCAACGGCGTTCTCGAAGCTGCTTGCACGGAACATACCGAGCAGCGGGGACAATTTCTCGTGAGCAAACTCATCTTCTGCACACAGCTTGACGCCTTCACCGATCAGGATCTTGGTATCAGCCGGTACAGTCACGCCTGCCATCTCGGCAATCTTGGTGGCTGGTTGGCCAACGATGTTGGCGTTCAGGGCACCGTTGATCAGGATGACTTTACGTACCTTGTCAGCATCTTCTTTGGAAAGCACGTGGCCCTTGTGGGATGCAAAGCGCTCTTTAACCTGGTCGTAGATGGCATCAACAACGATGACTGCCTGCTCGGAAGCACAGACCACGCCGTTATCGAAAGTCTTGGACATCAGGATGGAGGCAACGGCACGCTTCACATCGGCGGTTTCGTCGATAACGATAGGTACGTTACCGGCACCCACACCGATAGCAGGCTTACCGGAGGAGTAGGCTGCTTTCACCATGCCCGGGCCACCGGTGGCCAGGATCAGGTTGATGTCTTCGTGCTTCATCAGGGCGTTGGAGAGCTCAACAGACGGTTGGTCGATCCAGCCGATGATGTCTTTCGGTGCACCGGCGGCAACAGCTGCATCCAGTACCAGCTTGGCAGCGGTATTGGTGGAGTTCTTGGCACGGGGGTGCGGGGAGAAGATGATGGCGTTGCGGGTCTTGAGCGCGATCATGGATTTGAAGATCGCAGTGGAGGTCGGGTTGGTGGTCGGAACGATACCACAGATGATACCTACCGGCTCGGCGATGGTGATGGTACCCATCTGATCATCTTCGCTCAGAATGCCGCAGGTCTTCTCGTCTTTGTACTTGTTGTAGATGTATTCGGAGGCGAAGTGGTTCTTGATAACCTTGTCTTCGATGATACCCATACCGGATTCTTCCACGGCCATCTGGGCCAGGGGGATACGGGCGTTGTTGGCGGCCAGGGCGGCGGCACGGAAGATCTTGTCTACCTGCTCTTGAGAGAAGCTGGCGAATTCACGCTGGGCTTCCTTAACGCGGGCGACCAGTGCATCCAGTTCAGCCAAATTGGTTACTGCCATGTTTATCTCCTGATTATTTGAAAACTGTTTAGTAAGACGTTGGCAATGCCCGGCAATTATAGTCGCCCTGTCAAGACGGTATCGTTGCAACAGCTTTTTCACATGCCTTACTAAATCGCTTTCTGAGTCGATTATAGAGCGGGGCTGACTCAGAAAAACTTGATCTGGATCATGTGTAACAAAAGAACAAAAGAAATTTTATTTCACAATCCTTGTTTGACTGATGTTATCGGAATGTGCATCAAAGGGAAAGGTGAGAGACTTGTTAATGCAGGGCAATAAACCACATTTATCAAGTGGTTAATTGCACTCGGCCATAGTGTTACAGAGCTATTTTGGCGGTATAGGTTAGCAAATATGAGTGAATTGGTTTCAAAATCACCGACAAACGCACTTTATTCCAGCGTTTGTTGCAAAAATGATTGTTGTTTTAATCCATGACTAATCCGCTTTATTCCCCAAGGGGGCCATTTCTGCCCCCTTTCCCGGTTTTTGCATTGTGGTTCTATTACCGAGTCAATGAAGTGATGTCTGGCCTGAAATAGTGGGAAGGCAAAGCTTGGATTCTCTCGAGTCGCTTGGTCATTCGGTCAGTCATCGTCGGACTCTCTGGTCATGATTAAGCAGGCTTGCGCTCACTTTTCTGGCGCGTGTCGGGCGGTAGAAAGGGCTTTTGGCATCGGTTTATGCCAGCTAGCGCGGATGCATTAGATGAACTAACTAAAAAACCCTCAAAATGGTGAGATTATTTGATTGGTGCCCGCTCTGGCTATGATGTAAATTTACGCACGAAATTAATGGACTGGCCCGCTGGGCCCGAAACTCTATTGGAAGGCGCCTATGGCAGCAATTGACGTCTCGTTGTATCTGAAGTTTTTTGTCGGTTTGTTCGCAATTATCAACCCGCTTGGTTTGTTGCCGGTGTTTGTCAGCCTGACCAGCCACCATACCCAGGCCGAGCGGATGAAAACCAATACCACCGCCAATATCGCGGTGATGGTGATCCTGCTGGTCTCCATGTATATGGGGCAACTGATCCTCGATGGGTTTGGCATCTCGCTGGCATCGTTCCGGATCGCCGGTGGGTCGCTGATTACCCTGATTGCCTGGTCGATGTTGCAGGGCAAGCTGGGCGAGGTAAAGCACAACAAACAGGAAAAGGGCGAACTGGCGGTGCGCGAGTCTATCGCCGTAGTACCGCTGGCGCTGCCGCTGATGGCAGGCCCCGGTGCCATCTCCTCGGTGATTGTCTATGCCAGCCAGAGCCACTGGCAGCAGCTGCTCGGCATGTCAGTGGTTGTCGTGGTCTTCTCCTTCTGCTCCTGGCTCATCTTCCGCGCCGCGCCGCTGCTGTTCAAGATCATGGGCAACACCGGCATCAACGTGGTGACCCGTATCATGGGTCTTATCATGATGTCGCTGGGTATCGAGATCATGGTGGCCGGTATCAAGGGGGTTTTCCCCAGCCTGATGTGAGCCAGCTCCGCTTTATGAAAGCCGGTCCTCGTGACCGGCTTTTTATTGGTTGCTTTTTGCCCGGTCTTTTCTAGAATCGGTCGTTTGTGTGAAAAATGAGCGTTTTGTTGGTGTTTTAATACTGAAAAAGCGCGTGTAAGCTGATTTTTTAACCAGAAAATGACGATTACCCTGACAATATCTGTTGCATTATCGGAATTGGCAGGGAATTATGCTGGGAGCGGGTTTTAACCCCGTCACTTTAAAAAATGCATGGAATGTTCTTGTTGGAGTAGGGAAATGACTCTTAAAAAAACAATGATTAACACATTGCTGGTGGCTGCACTGTTTGGTGGCGTCAATGTGGCTCAGGCTGCCGATGTCCCGGCGGGAACCAAGCTGGCTGAAGTCCAGCAACTGGTAAAAGGCAACGGCTCCGAGCCTGCGACCCTTGACCCGCACAAGACCGAAGGAACGGTCGAATCCAATATCCTGCGCGACCTGTTCGAAGGTCTCGTTGCATCCGGCCCGAAAGGGGAAATTCTCCCGGCGGTGGCTGAATCCTGGGAAACCAAGGATAACAAGCACTACGTCTTCCACCTGCGCAAAGATGCCAAGTGGTCCAACGGTGACCCGGTCACTGCCCACGATTTCGTTTTTGCTTTCCAGCGTGCCGTTGATCCGAAAACCGCCTCTCCTTACTCCTGGTATCTGGAGATCCCGACCATTGCCAATGCCTCCGAGATCATCGCAGGTAAAAAGTCGGCTGATACGCTGGGCGTGAAGGCGACCGACGACTACACCTTCGAAGTGCAGCTCGAGAAAGCGATCCCTTACTTCGTCAGCATGCTCTCCCACACCACCACCTATCCGGTACCGAAGAAGGTGATCGAGAAGTTCGGTGACAAGTGGACCCAGCCGGAAAATATGGTATCCAACGGTGCCTATACCCTGAAGAACTGGGTGGTGAACGAGCGCGTCGAAGTGGTGCGCAACAAGCACTACTGGAACGATGGCAAGACCGTTATCAACAAGGTGGTCTATCTGCCCATCCAGTCTACCAACGCCGACTTGAGCCGCTATCTGGCGGGTGAGGTGGATCTGACTTACACCACTCCTATCGAACGTTTCAAGCAGCTCAAGAAGGATTACCCGAATGAGCTGAAGGTGACCGGCTTGGTGTCCACTTACTATTACCAATTCAACTTCAAGCACAAACCGTTTGACGATGTGCGTGTCCGTACTGCGCTCTCCTACGCCATCGATCGTGATGTGATCGCCGACAAGGTAATGGGTCAGGGCCAGACTCCGGCTTACGGTCTGACCCCAGACTATGTGGATGGTTTCAAGCCAGTGGTCGCCGATTGGTCGAAGATGACCCAGGCCGAGCGTGATACCAAAGCGAAAGCCATGTTGAAAGAAGCCGGTTTCGATGCCAGCAAGCCGCTCAAGCTCGAACTGCTCTACAACACCGACGACAACCACAAGAAAGTGGCCGTGGCCGTGGCCTCCATGTGGAAGAAGCTGGGTGTGCAGGTGAGCCTGGTCAACCAGGAGTGGAAAACTTACCTGGAAACCAAGAAACAGGGGCAGTTTGAAGTAGCTCGTGCCGGCTGGAACGCTGACTACAACGAAGCCTCCTCCATGCTGGATCTGATGCAGACCACCCACGGCACCAACGACGGCAAGTACTCCAATCCGGAATATGACAAGCTGATGGATGAGTCTCGCGATCAGGTTGACGATGTGGCCCGCAACAAGATCTATGCCCAGGCTGAGGCCATCCTTGCCAAGGACATGCCGATCGCCCCTATCTATCAATACGTTACTCCGCGCATGGTGAAATCCTATGTAGGCGGCTACCCGGCCAACCCGCTGGATAACCTCTACAGCAAAGATATGTACATCATTGCTCACTGATTTAAAGCAACAAGTCGCATAACAAGCAGGGCCCGCCGGACGGCGGGCCTTTATTACAACCGCGACCCTTTGGAAGCAGTACAGGACAGGAAATGTCTATGTTGAAATTCATTTTTAAACGGCTATTGGAAGCGATCCCGACTCTGCTGGTCTTGATCACCGTCTCTTTCTTCATGATGCGTTTCGCCCCCGGTAACCCCTTTACCAGCGAGCGTTCACTGCCCCCCGAAGTCATCGCCAATATCGAGGCCAAATACGGGCTCGACAAACCCATTGGCATGCAATATCTCACTTACCTGGGCAACCTGGTGCAGGGTGATTTGGGCCCCTCTTTCAAATACAAGGATTTCACCGTTAATGATCTGGTGAGTCAGGCGCTGCCTGTTTCCGCCAAGATCGGGACCACGGCCTTCTTCTTCGCCGTGCTGCTGGGGGTCACCTTCGGCACCATAGCGGCCCTGAAACAGAACACCATCATCGACTATCTGCTGATGTCGTCGGCCATGGCCGGGGTGGTGATCCCGGGCTTTGTGCTGGCGCCCTTGCTGGTGCTGTTCTTCAGTATTCATCTTGGCTGGTTCCCTGCCGGTGGATGGCAGGGTGGTGGCATCCAGTTTATGGTGCTGCCGGTGTTCGGCATGATGATGTACTACATCTCTGCCATCTCGCGGATCATGCGGGGCAGCATGATCGAGACCATGAACTCCAACTTCATCCGTACTGCCCGTGCCAAGGGCTTGCCGCTGCGCCACATCATCCTGAAACACGCGCTGCGTCCGGCCATGCTGCCGGTGGTCTCCTATCTGGGCCCGGCCTTTGTCGGCATCATCACAGGTTCCGTGGTGATCGAGACCATCTTCGGCCTGCCGGGGATCGGTCAGCTGTTCGTCAACGGTGCCCTTAACCGTGATTACTCCATGGTGCTCGGTCTGACCATTCTGGTCGGCGCCCTCACCATCACCTTTAACGCAGTGGTCGATATTCTCTACGCCTTTATCGATCCCAAGATCCGTTACTAATTCGGGAGTTCATCATGGTTGTTTCAACTGAAAAACGCGATGCCGTCGAGGCGTTCGCGCAAAAAGTGGAAGTGGTGGAGGGGCGCTCCCTGTGGAAGGATGCCCGTCGCCGTTTCCTGCGCAACAAGGCTGCACTGACCAGCCTGATCATTCTGACCATCATCGGTCTGGCGGTCATCTTTGGCCCCCATTTGTCCCAATACACCTTTGACGATCCGGACTGGGGCGCCATGCAGTCGCCGCCGGATATGGAAGCGGGTCACTACTTCGGAACCGACAGTCTGGGGCGCGATCTGTTCGTGCGCACCCTGCTGGGCGGTCGCATTTCCCTGATGGTCGGCATCATGGGCGCCATGGTGGCGGTCATCATCGGTACTTTGTATGGCGCTGCCTCCGGTTTTATCGGCGGGCGGGTCGACAGCCTGATGATGCGGGTACTGGAGATCCTCAACGCTTTCCCCTTCATGTTCTTCGTCATCATGCTGGTCACCTTCTTTGGCCGCAATCTGGCGCTCATCTTTATCGCCATCGGGGCGGTGAGCTGGCTCGACATGGCGCGTATCGTGCGGGGCCAGACTCTCAGCCTCAAGAGCAAGGAGTTTATCGAGGCAGCCCACGTCTGTGGCGTCTCCAAGTGGAAGATCATCACCCGTCACATCGTACCGAACGTACTCGGTATCGTGGCCGTCTACGCCACCTTGCTGGTGCCGGGGATGATCATGTTTGAATCCTTCCTGAGTTTCCTGGGCCTTGGAGTTCAGGAACCGATGACCAGCTGGGGTGCCCTGCTGGATGAAGGCTCCAAGTCGATGGAAGTGGCCATCTGGCAACTGCTGTTCCCCGCCTGCTTTATGGTGGTGACCCTGTTTTGCTTCAACTTCCTCGGGGATGGTCTGCGTGACGCCCTCGATCCGAAAGATCGTTAATCGAGCATCGGAGCGACAGGAAAGCATCACGAAAGATCGATAAGGAGTTTTTATATGAAGTTACTGGATGTGAAAGATCTGCGGGTCGAGTTCAAGACCCCGGACGGCAATGTGGTGGCGGTCAACGACCTCAACTTTTCTCTCTCTGCGGGTGAAACCCTGGGGATCGTCGGCGAGTCCGGCTCCGGCAAATCCCAGACGGCCTTTGCCATCATGGGGCTGCTGGCCAAAAACGGCATAATTACCGGTTCCGCCAAGTTTCAGGGTGAGGAGATCCTCAACCTGCCGGAGTCCAAGCTCAACAAGATCCGCTCCGAGAAGATCGCCATGATCTTCCAGGACCCCATGACCTCGCTCAACCCCTACATGAAGGTGCAGGATCAGCTGATGGAAGTGCTGATGTTGCATAAGGGCGTCAGCAAGGCGGAAGCATTCGAAGAGTCGGTACGGATGCTAGATGCGGTGAAAATTCCTGAAGCGCGCAAGCGGATGGGGATGTATCCCCACGAGTTCTCGGGTGGCATGCGCCAGCGGGTGATGATCGCCATGGCGCTGCTCTGCCGGCCGCAACTGCTGATTGCCGACGAGCCGACCACCGCCCTTGACGTGACCGTACAGGCCCAGATCATGACCCTGATGAACGAGCTCAAGCGCGAGTTCAACACCGCCATCATCATGATCACCCATGACCTTGGCGTGGTCGCCGGTATCTGCAACAAGGTGCTGGTGATGTATGCCGGTCGTACCATGGAGTACGGCAAGGTAGACGATATCTTCTATCGCCCGAGCCACCCCTACACCGAAGGCCTGCTGCGCGCCATTCCTCGTCTCGATACCGAAGGGGAAGTGCTGCCCACCATCCCGGGCAATCCGCCCAACCTGCTGCGTCTGCCGACCGGCTGCCCCTTCCAGGAGCGTTGCCACCGGGTCAGCGAGATTTGCGGCCAGCAGTCACCGATCCTCACCCCGTTCAACGACGGTCGGGAGCGGGCTTGCCACTGGGTTTCGGATGCCATGAACAAGGGGGCCAACTAAATGGGTGCCGACAAAAAATTGCTGTTGGAAGTGTCTGACCTCAAGGTCCACTTCAGTATCAAGAGTGGCAAGGCGTGGCCCTGGGCCAAACCGTCCGATCTCAAGGCGGTCGATGGGGTGACCTTGCGTCTCTATGAGGGTGAAACCCTTGGTGTGGTGGGGGAGTCCGGCTGCGGTAAATCGACCTTTGCCCGCGCCATCATCGGTCTGGTACCGGCCACCGATGGCAAGGTGGTGTGGCTGGGTGACGATCTTACCAAGCTCGATCAGAATGCCCTGCGCGAGAAGCGCAAAGAGATCCAGATGATCTTCCAGGACCCGCTGGCTTCTCTGAACCCGCGCATGACCATCGGCGACATCATCGCCGAGCCGCTCATCACCTTCTATCCCAACCTGCCACGGGAAGAGGTGAAGGAGAAGGTGCGCGCCATGATGAGCAAGGTGGGGCTCTTGCCCAACCTGGTCAACCGCTATCCGCACGAGTTCTCCGGTGGCCAGTGCCAGCGGATCGGGATTGCCCGGGCACTGATCCTCGAGCCCAAGATGATCATCTGCGACGAGCCGGTCTCGGCACTGGACGTATCCATTCAGGCGCAGGTGGTTAACCTGCTCAAATCCCTGCAAAAGGAGATGGGGCTGTCGCTTATCTTCATCGCCCACGACCTGTCGGTGGTCAAGCATATCTCCGATCGGGTGCTGGTGATGTATCTGGGCAACGCCGTTGAGCTGGGGACCCGCAAGGAGATCTTCGCCAACCCGTTGCATCCCTACACCAAGGCGCTGATGTCTGCTGTGCCGATCCCGGACCCTGAGCTGGAGCGCAACAAGGTGATCCAGATCTTGGAAGGGGACTTGCCATCGCCGATGAATCCGCCGTCCGGTTGCGTGTTCCGCACCCGCTGCCCGGTGGCTGGCCCCGAGTGCGCCAAGACCCGCCCCGTGCTGGAGGGGAACTTCGATCACGCGGTCTCCTGCCTCAAGGTCGACCCGCTCTGATGGGGATGTGTTGAACCTGCTTGCGGGGCTCCTTGATGGAGCCCCGATTTATTTTTGACGGCAGTGAAGATGCCTCTTGGCGTTATCTTTTACCGCTGCTACTATCCGCGCAACAAGGGGAGTAACTTCTCGCCGGTTTGTCGTCATTACGGTGCACCCATTTCCTGCAGTGCACCCGGCAGCCGGGCAGTCGATGAAAATCAGCTGTAAGTGAGACCTTGCCGAGAGGCAAGGTGTATCTGCTCCAAACGCAAACCCACGCCTCTCGGTCGTGGGTTTTGTCGTTTTTGGGAGAAGTGAAAATGGGTGAATGGTGGATGTGGACCGGTTTCTTCAGCATAGTGCTGGTCCTGTTATGGATAGACATACGCTTTGTCGGTGGCGGCAAGTCACATAAGGTATCTCTCAAAGAGGCGGGCGTCTGGTCCCTCATCTGGATCAGTGTTGCCCTGCTCTTCAACCTGGCTATCTGGCTCTGGCTGGATCACAGCGCGGGCCGTGAAATCGCCAATCAGAAGGGGTTGGAGTTCCTTACCGGCTACCTCATCGAGAAAGCGCTGGCAGTGGACAACGTCTTCGTCTGGCTGATGCTGTTCGGCTACTTTGCCATTCCAGCCGAGCTGCAGCGCCGGGTGCTACTGTACGGGGTACTGGGTGCCATCGTGATGCGTGCCGGTATGGTGTTCGCGGGCAGCTGGCTCATCGAGCAGTTCCACTGGATCCTCTATCTGTTCGGCGCTTTCTTGCTGCTGACCGGTGCCAAAATGCTGTGGGCGGCCGACAAGGAGCCGGACTTGGCCAACAACCCGTTGCTGGGCTGGATGCGCCGTCGTTTCAAGGTGACCGAGACCCTGGAAGGGGAGAAGTTCTTCGTCTGGCGTGACGGTGTGCGCTATGCCACCCCGCTGCTGTTGATCCTGGTGCTGGTGGAGGTGAGCGACCTCATCTTCGCGGTGGACAGTATCCCGGCCATCTTTGCGGTGACCACGGATCCCTTCATCGTGCTGACCTCCAACATCTTCGCCATCATGGGTCTGCGTGCCATGTACTTCCTGCTGGCTGGTGTGGCTGATCGCTTCGCCCTGCTCAAATACGGTCTGGCGCTGATCCTGATGTTTATCGGGGTCAAGATGCTGCTGCTGGATATCTTCAAGATCCCGACCGGTATCGCACTGGGCGTAGTTGCGCTGATCCTGCTGGCATCCATGGGGCTGAGTCTGTTTGTGACCCGAAAAAAGGCCGCTTGAATACGGTTGATGATGAATCAATAACAAGGGCTCCCGCGGGAGCCCTTTTTCATATCGCGTGATCAGCGTTTGATCTTTTTGGGGTTGGTGTAGCCCCAGATGGTGTACATGTCCGCCAGCAGGGCGCCGTTGTACTCCTCCAGATCCGCCTGTTTCACTTCGGCTTCACCCTGACGGCCAAACAGCACCACCTCGTCGCCGGGTTTCACCCCTTTCAGGTCAGTCACATCCACCATGATGGTGTTCATGGAAGTCTTGCCGACCACCGGCACCTTCTGACCCTGGATCAGCACATAGGCCTTGTTGCTCAGGGAGCGGCGATAACCGTCGGAGTAGCCCAGCGGCAGGTTGGCGAGCCAGGAGTCACGCTTGAGGGTAAAGGTGCGGTCATAACCGACGGTGTTACCTGCCGCATAGTGGTTGACAGAGGCTACCTGGGTCTTGAATGCCATCACCCGCTTGTATTCGGTGTGGGAGGGGATGGAGTCACCGTAGAGCAGGCCGCCCGGGCGCACCATGTCGAAGTAGGCGTCCGGCACGGCCAGGGTGGCGAAGGAGTTGGCGGCGTGGATGGTGATCTTGCTGCGATCCAGCTTGCCCGCTTCCAGCAGCCACTGGGAGTCCAGTTTGAACTGGGCCAGCCCCATCTTGACGTCCTCTTTCTCCTCCACCGGGAAGTGGGTCATGATGCCGACCGGGGTGATCCCCTTTAGCTTGAGCATGGCCAGCGCATCCTGTTTGGCATCGGCCAGACGCAGGTCGATGCCGTTGCGGCTCATGCCGGCGGAGTTGAGCGCGATATGCACCGGAATGGTGGTGTGGTGGCGCTGGGCGATATCGGCGATACCCTGGGCACTCACCAGACTGCCGATCAGCTCCTCCATCTTGTAGGGCAGGGCCTGCTCTACTTCGTCCGGGGTGGCGGCACGCACCCGCATCAGACGGCCGGTAAATCCCTTCTCGCGGGCGACGCGGGCCTCTTCGTTGCTGGCGATGCCGATGCAGGGGATATTGGCCTTGACCACGGAGGGGACCAGCAGGTCGATGCCATGACCGTAAGCGTCGGCCTTCATGATGGCGCAGATCTGCGGGCCCTTGTCGCCGAGGCGATCCTTGAGGGTCTGGATATTGTGTTCAAAGGCGCCCAGATCCACTTCCAACCAGGCGTTGCTGGCGGTTTGCTCCTGGCCGTTGCGATGATCCGTCGCAAGGGGCAGATAGGGAGCCGCAACGGCTTGGCCCGCGAGCAGGCCGAAGATCAGGGTAGCCAGCAGAGTTTTCTTGTGCATGGTGATTCCTTTTTGTTATTCGCGTTGGATAGTTTGGACGGGGTCGGCCACATTGGTGGTGGTTTAACCACAACTTGTTGTTATTATTATGATCTTTGTCACTCTCAACAGGCGCTGACTGGTTGGGAGTCTACCGCAACACGGGTTCGGCCGACACTCGTCAGGGGAAGAAAATGGTCAATCTTGAGTTACGTTTGCCACCACCGCTGATCCTCCTGCTCTGTGCCGGGGCCATGTGGTGGCTAAGAGGGGAGAGCCAGCCCGGCATCTGGGCAATGACGCTGATGGCTGTGCTGGTCGTGGCGGGGGCCATCATGGGCTTTGGGGCACTGCAACGATTTCGTCACCACCAGACCACGGTCAGCCCCACCAAACCGCAGCACACCAGTCGTCTGGTAACCTGCGGCGTTTATCGTGTCAGTCGCAATCCCATGTATCTGGGCTTGCTCTGCTGGCTGGCCGCCTGGGGCTGTTATCTCGGTGGAAGTTGGGTCTGGGTTGGGCCAATCGTGCTGGTGGCCTGGCTGACCCGCTTTCAGATCATGCCGGAGGAGCGGCTGCTGCGCGCCCGTTTCGGCGACGAGTATGTGGCATATTGCCAGCGCGTTCGCCGTTGGTGCTGACTGGCTGTGCTCTGCGTGAGCGGAGGGATAAGTCGGGTCAGCCGTGCTGGATAAAGAGAACCCCGGGCGGGCCCGGGGTTCTCGAGGGGCTGGTTAGAAAAAATCGCCCTTCTCGTCCTTGGTGGGTTCGAGGCTCCAGCCGGTGGCATCGCTGCTGCTGGCAATCTGTCCCTTCTCCTTCCACAGCTTGATCTTGAGGCGCAGGTTGTTGGCCGAGTCGGCGTTCTTTACCGCCTCTTCTTCCTCAATTACCCCTTCCACCACCAGATCAAACAGGGCACTGTCGAAGGTGACCATGCCGAGGGCCTTGGATTTCTCCATCACCTCCTTGAGGCCGCCAAATTCGCCGCGCTTGATCATGTCGCGGATGGTGTGGGTGCCGAGCATGATCTCCACTGCGGCCCGGCGGCCGCCATCGGTGGTTTTCACCAGCCGCTGGGAGACAAAAGCCTTGAGGTTGTTGCCCAGATCGTTGAGCAGCTGGGGGCGGCGCTCCTCGGGGAAGAAGTTGATGATGCGATCCAGCGCCTGGTTGGCGTTGTTGGCGTGCAGGGTGGAGATGGCAAGGTGGCCGGTTTCGGAGAAGGCCAGCGCATGTTCCATGGTCTCGCGATCGCGAATTTCGCCGATAAGAATGACGTCCGGCGCCTGACGCAGGGTATTTTTCAGCGCAGCGTGGAAGCTGCGGGTATCCACGCCAACCTCCCGCTGGTTGATGATGCTCTTGCGGTGGCGATGAACGAACTCCACCGGATCCTCGATGGTAATGATGTGGCCACCGCTGTTGCGGTTGCGATGGTCGATAAGCGCCGCCAGCGAAGTGGATTTGCCCGAGCCGGTACCGCCGACAAACAGCACCAGACCGCGTTTCTCCATGATGGTGTCGAGCAGCACTGGCGGGAGTTTGAGATCTTCAAAGCGGGGGATTTCGGTCTTGATGTTGCGGGCCACCAGAGAGACTTCGTTGCGCTGCTTGAAGATGTTGACCCGAAAGCGGCCGATCTGGGGCAGGGAGATGGCGAGGTTCATCTCCAGATCCTTCTCGAACTGCTGCTTCTGCTCGCCATCCATGATCTCGGCGGCGATCCGCGCCACTTCACCCGGTTCCAGCGGCGTTTCGTTGAGGGGGCGCAGGCCGCCGTTAAATTTGGCGCAGGGGGGCGCGCCGGTCGACAGATAGAGGTCTGAGCCATCCTGCTTGGCCAGGATCTGTAACATGTCTCGCAATTCCATTTTTTTGCCTCGTCGATCAATGAGATGCCATGAGCGGGATGATATTGAGTGTACAGCCTCAGGCGCCGGTCAGTTTCTCGCGAAAGACAAAAAAGACCGCACCGAGAATGCAGAGCCCTGCCCAGAGATAGTCCCATTTCAGATCTTCCTTGAGATAGAAGATAGAGAAGGGGACGAATACGGTGAGTGTGATCACTTCTTGCAAGATTTTCAGCTGGCCCACGCTCATCACCGTATGGCCGATGCGGTTGGCAGGCACTTGCAGCAGGTATTCGAACAGGGCGATACCCCAGCTCACCAGGGCGGCAATGATCCAGGGTTTATGGTTCATGCTCTTGAGGTGAGCGTACCAGGCGAAGGTCATAAAGACGTTGCTGCAGAGCAGCAGACCGATACTGGTGAAAATCGGGTTCATAGGGTTCTCCTTGAAAATCCGGCGCATTTTATCCCTGAACCACGGGTTTTCATACGTGGTGCGGGAGGGTATTTTTAACCAACAGGATAAGCCGTGCGAGGTATGCGACGGGATGGGCAAGTTATGCGGGATTGTGTTGTTACTGTTATTTGCCATGCCGGTGCGAGCGACCCCGACGCTGACGGTAGCCACCGATCTGTGGCCGCCATTTCGCATCCTGCAAGCGGATGGCCGGTTGCAGGGGCTCGACATGGACATCCTGCGCCGGTTGCAACAGGCGAGCGGCATTGAGTTGCAGGTACGGCGGATGCCGTGGGGCAGGGCGCTCAAGCAGATGCAGACCGGTCAGGTCGATCTGATGATTGGCCTCGCCTATACTGCCGAGCGGGCGCAGTTCATCGACTATCTGCAGCCTGCCTACTATCAGTGCTGGCCCGCGTTTTATGGTCAGCCGGTCAATGTGGCCCGGATCCACCAATACCGTGATCTGCAGGGGGTGAAGGTGGGCTATGTGCTCAACTCCGCCTACTTTGAGCCCTTCAACAGTGACAGCCGCCTCGACAAGCACGGAGTACCCACCGAAGATCAGCTGCTGCGCATGGTGCAGCGCGGTCACCTGCCGCTGATGATTGGCACCGACTGTCAGGTGGACTATGCCCTGAGTCAGGGAAATGCCAGCCGGATAGGCAAGGCGGACTACCGCCCCGCCACGCCGGTAACCTTCTATCTGGGGATGAGCAAGCACTCACCTCACCAGTCGCTGCGCCAGCCCTTGCTGGTGGCGCTGCAAAATCTGGTGGCCAGCGGCGAGATAAGGGTGATGGCAAAGCGTTACCAGCCTTGACCTTGGGTGGCAAGCCACTGTTATCATGCCCTTTTCCTGCTTCTCCCCGGCGCAGCGACAGGGCCGGGGGGAGCCTTGTTATTCGGGGATCATCCTTGTACCTCTCCCTTATCGCCCGCCAGCAGCGCTGGCAGCGGCGCTGGCTCTGTGGCCTGACGCTGCTGACCCTGCTGCTGTTTCTCTTCTCCCTCGTCTGGGGCGAGTTTGTGCTGCTGCCCTGGCAGCCCCTTGGCGATCTCGAACAGCGCATCCTGCGGGAGCTGCGCCTGCCGCGCGCCTTGCTGGCCCTCTTGGCTGGAGCAGCGCTTGCCTGTGGCGGCGCCGTATTGCAGGTGATGCTGCACAACCCGGTGGCCGAACCCGGGCTGCTTGGCGTTTCAAGCGGAGCAGGACTGGCTGCCATGGTGGCGATGGCGGTGGCCAAATCCCTCGGCCTCTATCTGCCCGGCTGGGGGCTGTCGCTGGCGGCCTTCGGTGGCGCGCTGCTGGTCACCATGCTGCTCATTCGGCTGGCTCGCCGGGCACGCCTCGGCCATGCCCGCTTGCTGTTGTTTGGCGTCGCCATCGGTATTCTTACCAATGCCGCCATGACCTGGTTGATGTACTTTGCCGACGATGGCTCCTTGCGTGAATTCATGTTCTGGATGATGGGCAGCCTCTCTTACGGCAGCCAGCAGTTCGGCTGGTGGTGGCTGGTGCTGCCGCTCACCTTGGGTTGGCTCTGCTGGCAGGGCAAGGCGCTGCAACAGTTGTTGTTGGGGGAGACCCAGGCCCGCCTGATGGGGATGGATGTAGACAAGATGCGGGTGCGGCTGGTGCTGGCGGTCTGTCTGCTGACCGGGGTGGCGGTATCCCTGTGCGGGGTGATCGGTTTTGTCGGGCTGGTGGTGCCCCATCTGCTGCGGCTCTGTGGCGGTAGCGATCAGCGTTTCCTGCTGCCTGCCTCGGCGCTCGGTGGCGGGGCCCTGCTGCTGGCAGCCGATCTGGTTGCTCGATCCACCCTGAGCGCGGGGGAGTTGCCTATCGGGGTCATCACCGCCTCGGTGGGGGCGCCGCTCTTTATCTATCTGCTATTGAGGCAAACTGCTGATGGTTCTGCATGATTTGGTCGGGGCGCGCAGTCACCTTATTTACCCGTTGTTGAGGCAAGATGCCGATGTCGCCCGCTGATCCCATGCCGGTTTCTTCTGGTGCTGCTGCGCCGCTGCTGGAGGCGCGCGCACTCGCCATTGCCGGACGGCTCTCTCCCCTGGATATCCGCTGGCATGGCGGCCAGTTGGTGGCGCTGCTTGGCCCCAATGGCAGCGGCAAGTCGACCCTGCTCGGGGCGCTGGCGGGGATTTTACCCGCCGATGGCACAGTGCAGCTGGGGGGGGAAGTGTTTACTGACCTGAGTTGGCCCGAGCTTGCCAAACGGCGCGCTATGTTGCCCCAGCGTCAGCCCCAGCTGTTTCATATTCCGGTGTTTCAGGTGTTGAGCCTGGGGCTCGATGAGGCGGTTTCGCCCGCCAGGCAGAGCGAGGCGATAAATGCACTGTGCGAGGCATTGGAGCTGGAAGCCTTGTTGGCCCGGGACTTCAGCCGTTTGTCGGGGGGCGAGCAGCAGCGGGTGCTGATCGCCCGCACCCTGCTGCAGGTTTGGCCGAGCCTCAATCCGACCGGCAAGGTGCTGCTGCTGGACGAGCCGCTGGCGGGGCTCGACCTGCATCACCAGCTGGCGCTATTGCGGTTGCTGAAAACTCTGGCCGGGCAGGGCTTGCTGGTGGTGCTCGCCATCCACGATATCAATCTGGCCATCGACTGGGCCGACCGCATTCTCTGCCTGCAAGGGGGCGTGGTGGTGCGCGAAGGGGGTGTCGAGCTGGTGGATGAGGCGCTGCTGGCGCAGGTATTCCAGATCCGCACCGACCGCATCGAAGCTGCGGGGCGCGTGTGGTTTATGCCCAGTTTGTGAGAAACAAGAAAGGCCCTTGGCGTCAGCCGAGGGCCTTTTTGAAGAATACGACTCGCTCCGTTTCGGCAAAGCCGAGTTGTTGGTGCATCTGCTGCGAGTCAAGATTGTCGATGGCGGCATCGGAGGCCAGTTCCCGGCAACCCAGCTCGCGGCCCCACTGCGCTACCTGAGCGATCAAGGCTTGTGCCATCCCACGCTGGCGCGAGGCCGGTTGCACATAGACCCCTTCCAGATACATCACAGGGCTGCTGTTGCAGCCATTCACGTAATCGTGGCGCAGGGCTGCATCGGCAAAGCCTACCGCCTGACTCTGCTCATCCAGCGCCAGAAAGGCGTTGAGATGTGCATTGGCCAACATCTCAACGCCTTCCTGCAGGTGGGCCGAAAGTGCGTGGTGCGGCCACAGCTGCTGGCGCAGGGTTGCCCACTGCGCCAGCAGCGTCTCATTGAGGGGGACTATCTGCCAGCCGATATTCGTCATCGGGGCTCAGGCTTGCCGCTTGGCAAGGCGTACCAGAGCAGCCTCTGCCAGCATCGCCAGCAGGGTTTCGGTGTCGCTCCATGACAGGCAGGCATCGGTGATGCTCTGGCCGAAGGTGGCGGCGCAGCCGTTCTCCACATCCTGACGCCCTTCCACCAGGAAGCTTTCGGCCATGATGCCGGCGATGCCGGTACGGCCGCGGCGCAGCTGATCGCAGATATCTTGCGCCACCAGCAGCTGACGGCGGTGATCCTTCATGCTGTTGCCGTGGCTGAAATCGACCACCAGACGCTCCGGCAGGCCCACATCGGCCAACGCTTCACAGGCTTCATCGACACTGGCGGTGTCGTAGTTGGGGCGGTGGCCGCCACGCAGGATCACATGACCAAAGGGGTTACCGGCGGTACGGTAGATGGTCATCTTGCCGTCTTTGTCCGGCGAATAGAAGATGTGGCTGTGACGGGCGGCGCGCACCGCATCGATGGCGATGCGGGTATTGCCGTCGGTGCCGTTCTTGAAGCCGACCGGGCAGGAGAGGGCCGAAGCCATCTCGCGGTGTACCTGGGATTCGGTGGTACGAGCGCCGATGGCGCCCCAGGTGATGAGGTCGGCAATATACTGGCCGGTCACCATATCGAGGAATTCGGTGGCGGTGGGCATGCCGATCTCGTTGATGTCGACCAGTAGTTTGCGCGCCAGTTTCAGCCCTTCGTTGACGTCGAAGCTGCCATCGAGGCGCGGATCGTTGATGAGCCCTTTCCAGCCGACGATGGTGCGCGGCTTCTCGAAATAGGTGCGCATCACGATGCAGAGGCTCTCTTTATACTGCTCGCGCAGGGCGTTGAGGCGCTGGGCATACTCGCGAGCAGCAGCGGGATCATGAATAGAGCAGGGGCCGACAATGACCAGCAGGCGCTGATCGTCTCCGGCCAGAATGGCTTCCACTTCGCGACGGGCATCCAGCAGATTCTGGGCAATGGTATCGGTGATCGGAAACGCGTGTGCAAGCTCGCTCGGAGTGATCAGTGACTCCAGGCGACGGGTGCGCAATTCATCTGTGTGAATGGACATACAACTCAAGTCTCGAGTGGGTGGTGTCAGCCGCAAGGGGCGAAAAAGCAAAGAGATAAAATAAAGCAAAAGTCCCCTGATTGAAACCTTGGGGGGCTCTGATAGGATGTGAGGCCAAAATCGATTCCAAATGAGGTAGATAGCGTGGCAAAGCCAGGGGCAACCGGGGTCACCCGCATCATCAACGCAACCGGTTACAGCATGAAAGGACTCAGGTCAGCCTGGATCAACGAGGCGGCGTTTCGGCAGGAGCTGATGCTGATCCTGTTGCTGATGCCACTGGCCTTCTGGCTGGGGGATTCTCTCAACCAGATCCTGCTGCTTATCGTCATCAGTTGGCTGGTGGTGATCGTCGAGATCCTTAACTCCGCCATTGAAGCTGTGGTAGACAGGGTTGGCTCCGAGCATCATGAGCTCTCCGGTCGCGCCAAGGATTTGGGCTCTGCCGCCGTCTTTATCGCGTTGGCCCTGAACGCCCTGGTATGGGGGGCGCTGGTGGGCCGCAACCTGTTGGGGTGGTGGTAAGCCATCACGCAGCTATCAGGCTCCAAAACGTAAAAAAGCCCGTCATCATGACGGGCTTTTTGCTGCTTGGATACACGGATCTATCAGTGGAGGATGCGGGCGCGGATGGTGCCGTTGATCTCCTTGAGCTTGGCGAGCGCCTTCTCGCTGTGCTCTGTCTCCACGTCGATCACCACGTAACCGATATGGCTGCTGGTCTGCAGGTATTGACCGGCGATGTTGATCCCCTCTTCGGCGAAGATCTGGTTGATCTGGTTCATCACGCCCGGCTGGTTGCGGTGAATGTGCAGCAGGCGGCTGGAGCCCTTGTGGCCCGGCAGCGACACTTCCGGGAAGTTGACGGCGGAGAGAGTGGAGCCGTTGTCGGAGTATTTGACCAGCTTGTTGGCCACTTCCAGCCCGATGTTCTCCTGCGCTTCATGGGTGGTGCCACCGATGTGCGGGGTCAGGATGACGTTCTCCAGCCCACGCAGCGGGCTTTGGAACTCTTCGTCGTTGGACTTGGGCTCGACCGGGAAGACGTCGATGGCGGCGCCGGCAATATGGCCGCTCTTGATGACGTCAGCCAGCGCATCGATATCCACCACGGTACCGCGGGCGGCGTTGATGAAGATGGCGCCCGGTTTCATCATCCGCAGCTGCTCGGCACCGATCATGTTCTTGGTGGAGGCGGTCTCCGGCACGTGCAGGCTGATGACGTCAGACATATTGAGCAGCTCGACCATGCTCGGCACCTGGATGGCGTTACCCAGCGAGAGCTTATTCTCGATATCGTAGTAATAAACCTTCATGCCGATGCTTTCGGCGATGATGCCAAGCTGGGTACCGATGTGGCCGTAGCCGATGATGCCGAGCTTCTTGCCGCGCGCTTCCACCGAGCGGTTGGCCAGTTTTTCCCACACGCCGCGATGGCACTTGGCGTTTTTCTCGGGGATGCCGCGCAGCAACAGCAGGATCTCGCCCAGTACCAGCTCGGCGACCGAACGGGTGTTGGAGAAGGGTGCGTTGAAGACCGGAATACCGCGGATCTGGGCTGCTTCCAGCTCGACCTGGTTGGTACCGATGCAGAAGCAGCCGATGGCGACCAGCTTGTTGGCGGCGTCGAGGACTTTCTCGGTGATCTGGGTGCGGGAGCGCAGCCCGATGAAATGCACGTCCCGGATCTGCTCGATCAGCTCCTCTTCGGAAAGTGAGGTCTTGAGATACTCCACACTGGTGTAACCTGCGGCACGAAAGGTCTCTACGGTGTTGGGGTGAACCCCCTCCAGCAGCAGAACCTTGATTTTATCCTTGTCCAACGAAAACTTGGCAGTCATGACGATCCCTCTGTATGTGCAAACGTAAGTGCAGATTTGGTGTGCGAAGAAAACCGTAAAGTAGCAAAAACGTTTGGGAGAGGGAATATTTGTGACGAAAGTCAAATTCTTTGAAGTTATCAACGAATGTTGTAAACATCCGTATGCAACTTGTTGAGGGATAAATAAAAACGGCGCCATCAGGCGCCGTCATTTATTCACAGTGCAATGTTTGGGTCATATCCCATCCCGGGGCTCAATCAACGCCGCTGCTATGTCAGGGCTGGCAGAGTGGCGCTGGCGGGCGAGGGAGGATGCCGCTGCACTGTGCTGCCGGTATCGGGATTACTGGGTAATCACGCCGTCCGGCGTACCGATCAGGACCACATCGGCGCCGCGCGCGGCGAACAGGCCGTTGGTGACCACGCCAACAATGGCGTTCAGTCGCACTTCCAACGCCTTGGCGTCGGTAATGGCCATGCCTTTCACATCCAGAATGTGGTTGCCGTTGTCGGTGACCACGCCTTCACGCCACACCGGGTTGCCACCCAGTTTGCGAATTTCGCGGGCCACGTATTCGCGGGCCATCGGGATCACTTCCACCGGCAGCGGGAACTGGCCCAGCACGTCGACGGTCTTGGTGTTGTCGATGATACAGATGAACTTGTCAGCGACGGCGGCAACGATCTTCTCGCGGGTCAGGGCTGCGCCACCGCCCTTGATCATGTCGCGGGTTGCGTTGATCTCGTCGGCGCCATCCACATAGACGGAGAGGGCGTCGATCTCGTTGAGATCATATACGGTGATGCCGAAGCCCTTGAGGCGCTCGGTAGAGGCCACGGAGCTGGATACCGCCCCCTTGATCTCGTCCTTCATGGTCGCCAGCGCGTCGATAAAGTGGTTGACGGTAGAGCCGGTGCCCACCCCGACGATGGTGCCGGGAACCACATACTTGAGCGCAGCCCAACCGGCCGCCTTCTTCATTTCATCTTGAGTCATGATCGTTCCTTAAGAAAAAAGCGGGCGCATTATATCCAACCCGGTACCCCGTCGCGACCTTGTTGCTCACGTTCCGGGGCAAAAAGAGGGACTTTGTAAATCGTTTGCCTGTTTATTCTGCGTTTGCGCGCACAAAGCCGGGGCTGCCGACCAAAAACAGCCTATTCAAAGCGCCAGCAGTGGCTCGGGGTGATGATCTGGGGCAGCGGCACATCCCACTCCTCTTGCGGGACGGCATCTACCTGCTGGCAGTCGTGGGCAATGCCGAGTGGCTTGGGGCCCAGCTTGTGCTCATGCCAGATGGCGAGAGTGCGATCATAGTAGCCGCCCCCCATGCCAAGGCGATTACCCTGGGCATCGAAGGCGACCAGCGGGGTGCAGATAAGATCGAGCGTGCTGTGGGGCACCACCTGCAGGATATCCAGCTCCGGCTCTTCGATGCCGTATCGGTTGCGCACCATGGGGCTGGTGGCGGTGTAGCGCAAAAAGAGCAGGTGACCCGGGGTAAAGGGGTGGAGCACCGGCAGGTAGACCTCTTTGTGCTGGGCCCACAGCCAGTGGATGGTGGGCAGGGGATTGATCTCCCCGTCATTGGCCAGATAGAGGGCAATGCGCTTGGCGGCGAGGATCTCGGGGTGTTGCTTGAACTGGGCCAGCAGCTGTTGGGCCGCCGCTTGCTGCTCGGCCGGACTCAGATTTTTGCGGCGTTGACGAACCAGTTGGCGCAGGGATTGACGTTCGGGTTGGGACTCATGCATGGGGAACCTCTGGTATAGCTGCGCATCGATGGCGTGAACGCGCTCTACCTTAGCACATTCACTCTGGACGTTAAGGGGGGTGACAGGGGAACACTCGCCCCGAACGGCTGATGCCAAGGGGCGGTGGGATAAATGCTGGCGGATCTGATAGTGAGTCAACAAGGGCCAGGGGGTGGCCCCTGTTGACAGCATGTCGGCGCGCCAGCCTCTGGTTTGTTACTTGTCAGCCTTGCCGCGCATCTGGTGCTTCACAAACACTGCAATGAGTGCCGCTACCGCGAGCGCTAATCCTGTGTAGAAACGCATGGACGTTATCCTGTTACTTGTCAGCCTTGCCGCGCATCTGGTGCTTCACAAACACTGCAATGAGTGCCGCTACCGCGAGCGCCATCGGGTAGAAACTCATGCTCACCACCGCCAACGGCGACAGGGCGAAGATGGATCCCAGCAGCAGCGCCTGTGCGCCCCAGGGGATCAGACCCTGTACCACGCAGGAGAAAATATCGAGCATGGAGGCGGCGCGGCGCGGGGTGACACCGTGGTGTTCGGCCAGATCCCGGGCTACCTTGCTGGCGACGATAATAGCCACCGTGTTGTTGGCGGTGCAGAGGTTGGTGAGGCTCACCACCCCGGCGATGCCGAGCTCGGCGGCTTTCTCGTTCTGTTCACCATTGTGCTCGCGAGTGAAACGGGCAATCAGGGCGCTGATGCGCTCGCTGATCCAGGCCAGTCCACCCTGACGTTCCATCAGGGCGCCGAGGCCGCCGATCAGCATGGAGAGCAGGAAGATCTCCTGCATGCCGGTAAAGCCCTGATAGATATCCTTGCTGAACTGACCGATGGCGTAGCCGTTGATCATGCCCACCGCTCCGGCGGCCAGAATACCGATCCCCAATACCACAAACACATTCACCCCGGCGAGCGCCAGCCCAAGAATGAGCAGGTAGGGCATCACCTTGAACAGCTCGATGGCGCTGCCGCTGGCAGGGGATTCACCCACAGAGCCCAGGGTCAGATAGAGCAGGATCACCGCGATGGCGGCAGGGGCCGCAATCTTGAAGTTCTCGCGGAACTTGTCCTTCATCTCGCACCCCTGACTGCGGGTTGCTGCTATGGTGGTGTCGGAGATGATGGAGAGGTTATCGCCAAACATGGCGCCGGAGAGAATGGTGCCTGCCATCAGTACCGGATCGATACCGGCCGCCTGCGCCACGCCCAGCGCGACCGGCGCCACGGCACCTATGGTGCCCATGGAGGTGCCCATAGCGGTAGCAATAAAGGCAGAGATGAGGAACAGCCCGGGCAACAGCGCCCAGCCAGGGATGAGCGACAGGCCCAGCACCACAGTAGCATCAACCCCGCCGGTGGCCTTGGCCACGCTGGCAAAGGCGCCCGCTAGCAGATAGATAAGGCACATCGCCATGATATTGCTGTGGCCGACCCCCTTGAAGAAGGTCTCCAGATTGCTGTTGAAGCTCTCTTTGCCAAGCAGCAGGGCGAGCATCACCGCAGGCAGGGCAGCAACCGGAGCGGGCAGCTGATAGAAGGCGAATTCGACTCCCTGCAGGGTCAGCCAGGTACCGGTACCGATAAAGAGTGCGAGAAAAACCAGAAGTGGCAGCAAGGCCCTGGCACTGGGTTGAGTCTGGATCATGTGTTCCTCTGAAATTGAACAATGACCTCCTGTCATGAACTGCTTTGTACCTGTATCGGATAGGGATAGGGGGAAAACAGGGCGGGCATCCTGCCGCATTGGGGTGCCCACAGTAGTGAGTCAACCTCGCTTGGTCAAGATAGACGTCCAGATGGATAGGTGTTTTTGTTTGATGATTCTGGTGTTATTGAGATATCCAAAGAATATTCGGAAAAATAAGTTGGTGCCGTTTATTGTTCATTACTGTTCTGGCGCAGTCCGCGGGTATCTGGGGGTATCGCGTGCCTTTAATAAGGAAAGAGGTAAACGATAAGATCTCTGCATGCCATCTTGGGGATTTCTCCCGCAGCCCTCTCTCTATCTCTACGTGAGCATGGTACGGATATTTCCAGAACGCGTGGACACAAGACCTGGGCTGTGTGGTTACTGTGTCAATTTCTCCACCGCCTGAACGGCTGTTGTGATGGCGTCCTGTTCCAGCGTCAGCGGAATGTGGCCAATTCCGGGCAGCAGGGTGACAGGCCAGGAGATTCCGAGACGTCTTAACTCAGGTTCAAGTTGATCTGTTTGGAAGGCTTCGTCATTTGCACCCGCGATCACGGCGCAGGGGCGTTGCACATTGCGCATGTTCTGCTGGTAGTCACGCTCCGGCTGAAAGTTCGAAGCAAGGTTGAAGGAGTAGGAGGGGGTCAGCAGGGATTTCGCCTCATCATTAAGGGCAAAGTTCAGCACGGTCAGATGGTTGAGTGCGGAAATATGGAAACCGTTGAGGATGCTCAGGGCGATGAGGCGAGGCAAGCCGACACGCACCCAGCCACCGCTGTTGGGCCGGTAGTTGGCGGCGGTGGGGCCGAGATAGGGGGAGAGCAGCAGATAGCTCTCGAACAGGGTTTGTCGCGTGCAGCCAGCAACGCGCAGCACAAAGCCACCCCCTGACGAGAAGCCGACGAGTGTTGCAGGCTTGCCGGGGGCCACCGACTTGATGAAATCTTCCAGATCGTCTTCAAGCTGACCGATGTAGGCAATGGTGCCTTTGTCGCCCGATGCGCCATGGCCGCGAATATCGAGGGCGTAGGCGTCATATCCCGCTTGCGAAAAGGCGTTCGCCATCTTGTGCATGCTCTGACTGCTGGCAGAAGAGCCGTGAACCAGTACCACGCTGCCCTTGACCTTGTTGTTCTCTGCGTGCTCTTTTGCGCCATAGTGCCGATAGGCCAGCTGCGTGCCGTCACGCGCCGGGTATCTTGAGAGGGGTGGCATATTGCTCCAGTCACTCCCCTTGAAAGGGTCGTTGATGCTGGCCATCGCCGGTGCCGAGCTCGGCCCGCCAAACAGCAGAGCCGCGGCCAGCATGACCAGGGTCAGTGATATCAACCCCACAGCAAACAGCAATCCTGCGCTCATCATTGCACCTCGTTTGATATCGACACGGGCGTTGCCCTGATTTTGCTTATGCTGGCATTTCACTCGTTCGAACCTATCAGATGGCACCCGGTCTGCCAAATGATGGAATGAGACGATGAAAAACGGCCTGTGACCAAAAGGAAGTTCTTGGCCAGCCAGCGGGCGCTGCCGTTGGCGAGTGCAGCAAGGAGTGGTGGCATCATGGCTTTTCAAACCCGGCGCGGGCTGGTAAAACGGTCTCTTTCCATAATTAAAAGAGATGAGAGGGTGGAGATGGACAATCCGATCCGTGTGGCCGTGATGGGCTGTAATGGTCGTATGGGCAAGGTGCTGCTGGAGGCCATCACCAACACCGATGGCGTAGTGGTCGGCGCCGCGCTGGAGCGGCCGGGTTCGGCGGTGATAGGTCTCGATGCCGGTGAGCTCAATGGGCTGGGCCATCTGGGTGTGGCCATCAGCGATAGTCTGGACAAGGTGCGCGACGAGTTTGATCTTATCATCGACTTCACCCGCCCCGAGGTGACGCTGGCCAATCTTGCTTTTGCGCTGGCCCACCACAAGCAGATGGTGATCGGCACCACCGGTTTTGACGATGCAGGCAAGGCTGCTCTGAAAGAGGCTGGCAAGCAGATCGGTATCGTGTTCGCCTCCAACTACTCGGTCGGGGTCAACCTGGTGTTCAAGCTGCTGGAGCAGGCCGCCAAGGTGATGGGGGATTACACCGACATCGAGATCATCGAGGGCCACCATCGCCACAAGGTGGATGCGCCATCCGGTACCGCGCTCTCCATGGGGGAAGTGGTCGCCAAAACCCTGGGTCGGGATCTCAAGGAGTGCGCCGTCTATGGTCGCGAGGGGATCACTGGCGAGCGGGATCGCAACACTATCGGCTTTGCCACCATTCGCGCCGGCGATCTGGTGGGGGAGCATACCGTCATGTTTGCCGATATAGGCGAGCGGGTGGAGATCAGCCACAAGGCCTCCAGCCGCCTGACCTTCGCCAACGGTGCTGTGCGGGCGGGCAAGTGGCTTGGTCAGCAGGGGGCCGGTCTTTATGACATGCAGGATGTGCTCAATCTCAAGTGATGCCTCTGAGCGGCACTTTCGTACTACTGCTACCCCAGTGAAAAACCCCGGCTTGCCGGGGTTTTTGCTGTCAGTCAGCCAGATTTTGTGTAAAAAGACACGCTGCCTGCAATTTTTAACTGAACTCCTTATAAATCACACTATTGCGTTATCCGCCAGATTTTCCCTTCCTGAATGTCATCACCAGGTAACAGATTTGAGCATCTTTATGGCGGATAAAGCCATTTTTTTACACGGACTGGAAAAGACTAAAAATTCAAACATGGAAAAACGTTTTCCATTTTTCATGTTCAATCTTGTCATCATAAAAGCGTTAAATTTGTCATTAATGTTTTTTGTGTAAAAATAAAAACCATTGTTTTAATTGGTTTTTTTGTTTGTTTTTGTCGTTATTGCTGGCTTGATTGCATCTTTTGATGGTGATTTTTCCTTTTCTTTCGCGGGAGGGGGTTGCAAAGCGATTAAGTGCATAGATAATGGGTAATGTTGCTTTTTTATTGAATTTAGATGCATTTCATCTGAGAAAAGACGTTGAAATGCCACTTTTTTTAAGTAGAATGCGCCCAATTTGCCAGAAATCTGCCGGGTTCGAGTCCTGTCCAAGACCGGAACCGAGCCCGCAACACCCAGGTAAATTGCTGAATTTAAAGCTAAATAACTGGAGGTTGTCTTGAATCACACTGCATTGCTAGTGCTGGAAGATGGAACTGTGTTCAAAGGCGTGTCGATAGGCGCCGAGGGATGTTCCGTTGGTGAAGTGGTTTTCAATACGTCGATGACGGGCTATCAGGAAATCCTCACCGATCCCTCTTATTCCCGTCAGATAGTCACCCTCACTTACCCCCATATAGGCAACACCGGCACCAACAGCGAAGATGAAGAGTCCAGTCAGATCCATGCTCAGGGATTGATCATCCGGGACCTTCCGATACTTGCCTCCAATTTCCGCAATCAGCAATCCCTCTCCGAATACCTCAAGTCTCACAACATCGTTGGCATCGCCGACATCGACACCCGTAAACTGACCCGCATCCTGCGCGAGAAAGGCGCTCAGGCTGGCTGCATTCTGGCCGGGAAACAGGTCGATGAAGCCTATGCTCTCGAACAGGCCCGCGCCTTCCCCGGTCTGAAGGGAATGGACTTGGCCAAAGAGGTGACGGTTGGTGAGGCGTACAACTGGACGACCGGGAGCTGGCAGCTTGGCAAGGGGCACGTCACCCCGGATTCCGACCAGCTGAAATATCACGTAGTGGCCTATGACTTTGGCGTCAAGCGCAACATCCTGCGGATGCTGGTTGACCGCGGCTGCCGCCTGACTGTTGTACCGGCCAAGACCCCGGCCGCCGAGGTACTGGCGATGAACCCGGATGGCATCTTCCTCTCCAACGGCCCCGGCGACCCCGAGCCGTGCGACTACGCCATCGAGGCCATCAAGGCTTTCCTCAATACCAACACGCCGGTGTTCGGCATCTGTCTGGGCCACCAGCTGCTGGGTCTGGCCTCCGGTGCCAAGACCGTCAAGATGAAGTTTGGCCACCACGGCGCCAACCATCCGGTGAAGAGCCTCGATGACAACACCGTCATGATCACCGCTCAGAACCACGGCTTTGCGGTAGACGAGAACAGCCTGCCGGATTGCCTGCGCGCCACCCACGTCTCCCTGTTCGATGGTTCCCTGCAAGGTATCCATCGCACCGACCGTCCGGCCTTCAGCTTCCAGGGACACCCCGAAGCGAGCCCGGGCCCGCACGATTGTGCCGGTCTTTTTGACCACTTTATTGAATTGATTAAGCAGTATCGCGCCTAAGAAATAGAGGAAAGAGTTTCATGCCAAAACGTAATGACCTTCAGAGCATCCTGATCCTCGGCGCCGGCCCCATCGTCATCGGCCAAGCCTGCGAATTTGACTACTCCGGCGCCCAGGCGTGCAAAGCCCTGCGCGAGGAGGGCTACCGCGTCATTCTGGTCAACTCCAACCCGGCCACCATCATGACCGACCCGGAGATGGCAGACGCCACCTACATCGAGCCCATCACCTGGGAAGTAGTGCGCGAAATCATCAAGAAAGAGCGCCCGGACGCCATCCTGCCCACCATGGGCGGCCAGACTGCGCTTAACTGCGCACTGGCGCTGGAGAAGCATGGCGTGCTGGCCGAGTTCGGTGTCGAGATGATCGGTGCCACCGCCGACGCCATCGACAAGGCCGAAGACCGCTCCCGTTTTGACAAGGCGATGCGCAGCATTGGCCTCGAGTGCCCGCGTGCCGGCATCGCCCACAACATGGAAGAGGCGTGGGGCGTGCAGCAGATGGTCGGCTTCCCCTGCATCATCCGTCCCTCCTTTACCATGGGCGGCTCCGGTGGCGGCATCGCCTACAACACCGAAGAGTTCGTCGAGATCTGCGAGCGCGGTCTGGATCTCTCACCGACCAAAGAGCTGCTCATCGACGAGTCGCTGATCGGCTGGAAAGAGTACGAGATGGAGGTGGTGCGGGATCGCAACGACAACTGCATCATCGTCTGCGCTATCGAAAACTTCGACCCCATGGGTATCCACACCGGTGACTCCATCACGGTCGCGCCAGCCCAGACGCTGACCGACAAGGAGTACCAGCTGATGCGCAACGCCTCCATGGCGGTACTGCGCGAGATCGGTGTCGAGACCGGCGGCTCCAACGTCCAGTTCGGTATCAACCCGAAAGATGGCCGCATGGTCATCATCGAGATGAACCCGCGGGTGTCGCGCTCCTCCGCGCTGGCCTCCAAGGCGACCGGTTTCCCCATTGCCAAGATCGCTGCCAAGCTCGCCATCGGTTACACCCTCGACGAGCTGATGAACGACATCACCGGCGGTCGCACTCCTGCCTCCTTCGAGCCGGCCATCGACTACGTGGTCACCAAGGTGCCGCGCTTCAACTTCGAAAAATTCGCCGGTGCCAACGATCGTCTGACGACCCAGATGAAGTCGGTCGGCGAAGTGATGGCCATCGGCCGCAACTTCCAGGAGTCTCTGCACAAGGCACTGCGCAGCCTCGAAACCGGCAAAACCGGCTTCGACCCCATGGTTGACCTCAATGCCCCGGACTCCCTGACCCGCATCCGTCACGAGCTGCAGGACGCCGGTAGCGACCGTATCTTCTACATCGCCGATGCGTTCCGCGCCGGTCTCTCCATGGATGGCATCTTCAAGCTGACCAAGATTGACCCCTGGTTCCTGGTGCAGATTGAAGAGCTGGTGACGCTGGAAGAAGAGGTGAAAGAGCGCGGCATGGCCGGTCTCGATGCCGACTTCCTGCGCGCCCTGAAGCGCAAAGGCTTTGCCGATGCCCGTCTGGCCAAGATCCTCGGCGTGGCCGAAGGGGAAGTGCGCAAACTGCGCGCCCGCCACAACATCTTCCCGGTCTACAAGCGGGTCGATACCTGCGCCGCCGAGTTCGCCACCAACACCGCCTACATGTATTCGAGCTACGACGAGGAGTGCGAAGCGGCCCCGAGCAACCGCGACAAGATCATGATCATCGGCGGCGGCCCGAACCGTATCGGTCAGGGTATCGAGTTCGACTACTGCTGCGTGCACGCGGCGCTGGCCCTGCGCGAAGACGGTTACGAGACCATCATGGTCAACTGCAACCCGGAGACCGTCTCCACCGATTACGACACCTCCGACCGTCTCTACTTCGAGCCGGTCACACTGGAAGATGTGCTGGAAATCGTACGCATCGAAAAACCCAAGGGCGTCATCGTTCAGTACGGTGGCCAGACCCCGTTGAAACTGGCCCGTGCACTGGAAGCCAACGGCGTGCCGATCATCGGTACCAGCCCGGATGCCATCGACCGCGCCGAAGACCGCGAGCGCTTCCAGTCTGCTGTCGAGCGCCTCGGCCTCAAGCAGCCGGAAAACGGCACCGTCACCGCGCTGGAGCAGGCCGTGCTGCTGGCCGAGCGGATCACCTACCCGCTGGTGGTTCGCCCCTCCTACGTGCTGGGTGGCCGCGCCATGGAAATCGTCTATGACGAGCAGGATCTGCGTCGCTACTTCGCCGAGGCGGTGAGCGTCTCCAACGAATCGCCGGTGCTGCTGGACCGCTTCCTGGACGATGCGACCGAGCTGGACGTGGATGCCATCTGCGACGGCACCGATGTGGTCATCGGCGGCATCATGGAGCACATCGAGCAGGCCGGTATTCACTCCGGTGACTCCGGTTGCTCCCTGCCTCCCTATACCTTGTCCAAGAAGATTCAGGACGAGATCCGCGAGCAGGTGCGCAAGCTGGCGCTGGAGCTCGGCGTTATCGGCCTGATGAACGTGCAGTTCGCGGTCAAGGGCGATGACATCTACCTCATCGAGGTGAACCCGCGTGCCGCCCGTACCGTGCCGTTTGTCTCCAAGGCGACCGGTGCTCCGCTGGCCAAGATTGCCGCCCGTGTGATGGCCGGTCAGTCGCTGCAAGAACAGGGCTTTACCAAAGAGATCATCCCGCCCTACTACTCGGTGAAAGAGGTGGTACTGCCGTTTGCTAAGTTCCCGGGGGTTGACCCGCTGCTGGGGCCAGAGATGCGCTCTACCGGTGAGGTAATGGGTGTGGGCAGCAGCTTTGCCGAGGCCTATGCCAAGGCGCAGTTGGGTGCCAACCACGCCGTACCGAAAGAGGGTCGTGCCCTCTTGTCAGTGCGTCACAGCGACAAGGCACAGGTGGTCGACTTGGCCGCCAAGCTGCTGGAGCTGGGCTACGAGCTGGATGCCACTCACGGCACCGCGGTCGCGCTGGGTGAAGCGAGCATCAACCCGCGCCTGGTCAACAAGGTGCACGAAGGTCGCCCGCACATTCTCGACCGCATCAAGAATGGCGAGTACACCTACATCGTCAACACCGCCGAAGGGCGGGTGGCGATCCAGGACTCCAAGCAGCTGCGTCGCGCCGCCTTGCAGAACAAGGTGGCGTATACCACCACTATGAATGAGGCGTTTGCCACCTGCATGGCCATCAGCGTGGATGCCACCGCCAACGTCAACTCGGTACAGGAGCTGCACCAGAAGGTGAAAAACCGCTAAGAGTTTGCATCGGGTATCAGCCCGACTTGCCAGACGACCAACCCCCGCCAGCGATGGCGGGGGTTTCTTTTTATCTGGCGCTCACCGTTCGGCTCGGGAGAGTCATGGAGGAAGGTCATGTCTTCCGCATCGCAGACAACGGATGGCGCGTGGGGCGGCAAAATCTGGCAAGGGGAGGGGATGCTGCGAGCGCGGGTTTCAACTGCAGCAGGCAATCCTCTACAATGGCCCCACTTTGCTTGTCAGTGCAGTGCCAGCGGCGCTGCCTGTAGGGCCAACAAAAAATGGACATGCTTATGACCGCTTTGCCTTCCTGTCGTCTTCTTGCCTTCTGCTCTGCTTTGTTGCTGGCTGGTTGTGCCAGTGATCCCGCCTCCGCGCCTGCCAAAGAGGCGAGCGTGAGCAACCCCAAAACGCCGCCTGCCATGCAGCCGCGCAAACCGGCGGATATGAAGAGCCGCATCGTGCGCTTCTTGCCCCGTCAGGTGCCTGACAAACAGGGGTGGGCCAACGATGTGGTGACGGCGCTCACCACTCAGGGGGTGACGGTCAATGATCACAACGTCTGTAGCGTGCTGGCGGTTGCAGAGCAGGAAGCCACCTATCAGGCCGACCCCGTGGTGCCGGGCCTTGGCAAGATTGCCTGGAAAGAGATCAACTCACGGGCAGCCAAGCTGCTGATCCCCGAATTTATGGTGCGGGCCGCGCTCTCCATCAACTCGCCCACCGGCAAGAGCTATGCCGAGCGCATCGACAAGTTGCGTACCGAGCGGGAGATGAGTGAAATCTTCGAAGACATGATCAGCATGCTGCCGATGGGCAAGACGCTGTTTGGCAACCTCAACCCGGTGCATACTGGTGGCCCGATGCAGGTGAGCATCGCCTTTGCCGAGGCCAACGCCCGTGGCTACCCCTATCCAATCAAGGATTCCATCCGCCACGAAGTCTTTACCCGTCGCGGCGGCATCTGGTTTGGCACCAAACATATCTTCGGTTATCCCGTCGACTACCCGGATACCCTCTACCGCTTTGCCGACTTCAACGCCGGCTGGTACGCCAGCCGCAATGCCGCTTTTCAGGCCGCCGTCAGCCGCCTGAGTGGCAAAACTCTGGCGCTGGACGGGGATTTGATCCGCTATGACTCGGATCTGCCGGGCAACACCGAACTGGCCGTCTACACCCTCGCCAACCGGGTCAATATGAGCAAGCAAGCGATCCACCAGAGCCTGCGCAAAGGGGATACCGCCGAATTTGCCGAGACCGATCTCTACCATCGCATCTTTACCCTGGCCGACAAGCAAGCGGGCAAGCGATTGCCCCGTGCCATCCTGCCCGGCATTCAGCTAAAGAGCCCGAAAATTACCCGCAACCTCACCACCGCCTGGTTTGCCAAGCGGGTGGATGATAGAGAACAACGCTGCGTGCGGCAGATGGCGACTATTCGCTAATTCGCTAAGAAGCATCAAGGGCGGCCAATTGGCCGCCCTTGATGTCAGGGGACGTTTGCCCTTGTGTGGCAGTTCATGCCTTGCTGTTCCCTGTGAGATTTACAATGAATCTGCATTTGGGGTATCCACTGCATCCCCAAAACCGATTGCCTCGGTTATCCCCACGTTTGGCGGCACGCAATACCATCAGATTGCCGCATCTGGGGCATAGTGGATTTGCTTGGGTGAGCGATTCGATGGTGATTGGTGCGGCGTTCACCACCTGATTGACGACAGACATTGCAGCTACGGATAAAGGTGGGTGGGGAACCTCGCTGTGACGGGCTTTCAACTGCGCCACATGCTGTTTATGGGTCTGCCAATTGGCGGCCAGTCGTCCTCGCTGGATGGTGTCGATCACTCTGGTGACTTCGGCAGGGGTCAGCACCTGAGTGGTTTTACTCTTGATATAGCGAATAAGCCCGCGGTTCATCACGTTATCCGGCATGGGGGTTTTAAAGGTGCAGTCGCCAATAAAGTAGATAATCGAATGGAGCTGATGATCAGCAAGACCCAGCAAGGATTTGAGCGTCATCAGGTGCAGATAGTTTTGGCGCAGGGGATTTTGAAAGGTATGTCTGCGGCGATAGAGCTGCTGGGTCCAGCTCTTGTGGGCTGGATTGCCAAATATCCACCCCTTGATGTTCTTGGTCTCGATCACAAACAGCCCGAAGTGCGAGACGATCACATGATCGATCTGGGTAGTGCCCTGCGGGGTCGGCAGGGTCACGTTCTTGAGCAGGTGGTACTCCCGCTTGTCGAGAAAAAGCCGGATGCCCAAGTTGATAAATGTCTCCCCAACAATCCCCTTGAACCTGGGCGTTTTGATCAGGGTGGCAATCAACAACAGGGGCAGCAGATACCAGAACTGGCCCAGCAGAACCGCAATAACGGGAGTGAAGTCCATTTCACATTTATCCAGTCAGTGAATTAGAGGGGATTCATGGCCTCTGGCCAGAGGAAATAGGGGCCAAATTTGGGGCTCATTCTAAACTCCCCACCTTCCTCCTTGCCTTTGGCTGTGAGGTAATGCTTGCTGTCACGCAGCTCAAGCAAGCCGTGAGTCACCATTTTTTCCAACAACTCATTGGTTTTGATCCCCCACTTTTGCGCCAGTTTGGATGAGGTCAGTTTTTCAGTGGCTGACTCATTTTCGTTAGCAGAAGGCTGTTGGGTTTCAGCTTCACTGACAACCCGTTCAAGTGATATGCGGACTTCATCACTGACCCGAATAATTCGTTGGGCCTCATCATAGGCATCACGGTAAAGGTCATGATCTTCCGAGCGCTGGATCAATACCCCCATCTCGTTGTTATTGACCTGACTGAACTCGTAGAGATTGAGGCTGGTGACAATGCACATCTCTTCATTGAGATAGCACTTGGCATGGAGGTTTTTGCAAAAGCTGGTGCGGATATAGGTGAGCTCTTTGAGCCAGCTGATCTCTTCCGGTTGCAGCTCGCTTTTGCCATAGACGATCCGCACATCGATCTTGAGGCGGTTCTTGTCGGTGAGCAGCTCCTTGATCCTGTCGTTGAGCTTGAGGAGGGGCTGATCAGGATCAGACGCTCTTTGGCATCTTTGATAAGTTCTTCCAGAAAGTAGTTGGTTGCGCTGGTATTCAAAAACTTGGCCATGGCAAAAATCTCTATCCCTGTGGTGTAACTGGTGGCGCAAATACTTGGCTGGCGTTCGGCAGGTCATTTTCATTCCGGGCGCAGTGATCACCCAGCCAGTGCGGCTGGCAATCGACATCATGGTTTCATGCGGACAATTGGGCGCCGAACTGAACCATCCTAACAATTTCATCAACAGGAATATGTGACAGATTGCACTAACTCTGTGACAAGGCTGGATTTTTCGGGACGGGCTGTGGTTGATGCTAAATCGCAGGTGCAAAAAAGCCCCTTGGCGGGGCTTGGTGTCTGGCAAGGCTGGTGTCGGGATTATCAATCGAACAGGATGCGGCCGCTGGTGCCGGCATCGTTGTCTTTCCAGCTGGCGCCGCTTTTGCGCAGGGTGTAAGTGATGGTCTCCTGCTTGAATTTCAGGTAGTCGCTGCCGCTGTGGCTTGGTTTGACCTGATTGCCATCGATATAGGTCTCCCCTGTGGTATCGACGTGAATTTCGGCCACGGTGCGGCCATCGTCAGTGACTGCTTTATAGTTGCCAGCCCACGGGCTCTCGTCGCCATACTGCACGGCCCCTTCCTGAGTGTGCGCTTGGGCATGGGTCTTGTGGCCGTGATGGGTTTTGGCCACGGCACAGCCGGAGATACCGACCGCCAGCAGGCAACCGAGGGTGACATTGAGCAGAGTCTGTTTGGATTTCATCTTCATTTACCTGTATCAAATAATTGCAATGGATAAGGGGTGGAGCCCCCACAGTAGGTGTGGGCCCCGCTGAGCCGTGGCTCGAAATCAGTCCTGATTGATGCCAGAAATATGGTCGCGGGAGTCGGTGAGGCAGTGCCAGAGCCGGTCATGGGGCCCCTTGATATCAATCATCATCCCCGCCTGGGAGTCGGCCACATAGTCGAGGGTCAGTTTGCTGCGGCTGACGCCCGCTTTTCTGGCAACGGCGTTCATGCAGGCGTTCTCGGCAACCTTGGTTTGTGCAGTGCTGCCGTTGTAGGCACTGCTACTGGCGCTCTCATCATCATCGCCGTCGTCATCGTTCTCATCGTCATTGAGCTGGCAGGCGCCGCTGTCGCCATTTTTGACAAAATAGGTGATGCCCCAGTCGCCATTTTTCACCATGGAGAGGGTGGTGCGCCCCTTGCTCGCCTCGTAGAAATTTGAATTCACTTTTTTAAGTGGAATTTGCTGGTTATTGATATAAGCCGTGCCATCTTCGATGCGAAGATTAATATGTCCAGGACAGCTGGCGGATAAATCAGGCACCCCTGCATATGCGGTTCCGGTCATGACCAATACAGAGAGAGCAAGCAGCGTTTTTTTCATCAGATAACCTCAAATCAACAAGGATCAGCAAGTGTGATGTCGTCAAAATAACGGTTGCTATGCCTTAACGTTATTTCTGTGCCCATTGCACACCTGTTATCGGTAGCCCGCAGTCAGTCGTTTCAGTGCGCCTCGTCCTGCCGGGATGACGCCAAATTTAGCAGTCGGGTGATGTAAGTAAAATAAAACAGGATTAATTGGATTCATAAAATATGAAAAACTATTAATCATTTAAAACAATACGTTAGGTGTGGCTTAGGTAACTTTTCAAAAGAGGGGGGACCATCCGGGATGGTTCCTTATGAGTGTCGATAAAGTTGGCCATCGGTCAGTGATGTCGGGCGTTTGGTATTTTTCCTGTTGCAAGCGGGCACAGGCTGGCGACATCACAGGACCAATCAGCCATTGCGCGCCGTAAATATACAGACAAAAACTCCAATATTCGGTGTGCGAGGGTGGCAAAGTGGGCCTGCCAGCAGGTGGATATTTTTACCTGATATGACTGGGTGGTGAGGCATATGAAAAGGACAGAATAAATAAACCCTCCGTCAATAGGGCGTGATTATATGGAGTGTTAATGTACTTTTCCTGAGGATTGCCCACTCTTGGCAGGCAAAAATAACGACTCAGAAACTCATGGCCAACCCGATGGAATAACCGCTGGTGTTGTGGCTGAACATATAGCGGGCAACCAGCCGGGTACGGGTGACTATGATGTCGTACTTGCTGCTGTCCAGCTCCAGACCGGCACCGATCGAGTTGAGGGAGTCAACGCCAAGCAACCCCCGCTGTTCCCCCAGATATGCGGTATGAGCCCCCTCCAGTACATAGCGCACCGGTCTGTCGAGCAGTGTCCAGTGGAATAGCGGGGCCCGGCGACGCAGATAGAGACCGAGGTTCTCCGCCTCGGCGTGACCACGGACGCTGGTCGAGGTGCCGCCAAAGCTCTGCAGGTGCTGGTAGGAGTAACGCACTTCGACATCGATATCCTGCGCCTTTGAAAAGAGCTCGTAGTCGAGCATCAGCGAGCCTCCCAGTCCGTACATATTGAGCTGCCCACCATCGAGAAAATCCAGCGAGTAGCCCTTGGTGCGCTCCAGCAGCCAGTTGCCGATCCGCAGATCGCTGGCCATGGTACCGAGCGAGACGTTGGCGATGGGGCGCAGTACCCAGTGGCCACCGCGCGGGTCTTCATGGAGGGCGATATCCCAGCCGATCCCGCCTGACGCTGTCAGGCTGTTCCATTTGGTCGGGAGGGTGCGGCTCTCGGTGCCGTTGCTCACCACAAACTGGGGATCGTAGCGGCTAAAGCCGATCGCCCCTTCCAGATAGATGGGCACGGCTTCACTCATGGTGGCGCCGCCACCGATCTGGGTCATGTTGAGGGCGGCAGATTGATTGGTGCCGCTGCCGATATCGAGGTTGCTGGCGGTGATGTCGGGCACCACCGTGAAGGTCATCAGAGAGAGCACCGCATTTGCGCGCTCCTGTGCCCACTCCTGATCCTGTGTTGCGGCCTTGACGGTGCTGCCGGATAGCGCCAGCAGCATTGGCAACAACATCTGCCATAAAGAGGAGCAAGAGCGGTGCATGAGTGTGGTTCCCGATAAGCGGCGTCTGGTTGCCCTGATTTTACTGTAGCGAGCTTCCTGCCGGTTGGCACGGAGCTAAGAGGGGGGAACAAGCGCCGCTTGCGGTCGGTTGCCGCTGAGGGGCAAGCCTTTGCCACACCAACGGCACGCCTTTGCAGTTTGTCGCTAAAGCTTGGCCTCTTGCCGCCGATATCTCTTGTGAGATCGTGTGGAGGACAAGCAATTGAACGCTTGGGTGTTGGGGTTGGTCAGCATATCCGTGAGTATGCAGTTACAGGCTGGGGTCACCGAATTTGGTGCCGGTCTGGATCAATCCGTCTGGCGTTTGACCTCCGATACCCAGATTGAGTGTCGCCTAGAGCACCCTATTCCCAACTGGGGAACGGGGGCCTTTGTCAGCCGCGCCGGGCGCAAGATCAACCTCGATTTCGAGCTCAAGGGCAAGCGGCCACAGGCCCAGACCCAGACGGTGAGCCTTGGCATCATGCCGCCGGTATGGCGCCCGGGGATAGCCGGGCGAGAAGTGAGTCAACTACGCTTCTATCAGCAGTTCGATGGGCTGGTGGAGGGGCAGACTGCCTGGACCATGCTCGACGAGCTGGAGGGGGGGCGGATGCCGACCTTCCAGTATCGGGACTGGTATCGCCAGAACCGCGCGGTGCGAGTGTCGCTGTCGTCTGTCAACTTTCGGGTCAAATATCAAGCTTTTATCGACTGTCTAAGCGGACTCTTGCCCTACAGCTTCAACGACATCGCCTTTAGCGTGCTCACCTATGACAAGAACAGCGATCAGCTCTCCATCCCCTCCAAGCGACGGCTGGCGATGATCAGCGAGTTTATCAAGGCGGACAAGAGCATCGACGTGGTGGTGATCGATGCCTACAGCGACAGCTACGGCGGCCGCTGGCCGAACCTGAAACTTTCCGAGAAGCGGGCCGATGCCATCAAGAAGGTGTTTGTCGATCTGGGGATAGATCCCGGCAAGATCTCGGTGGAGGGGCATGGCGAGAAGCAGCATGTCTCCTCCAACGAAACCGAACAGGGACGTGCCAAGAACCGGCGGGTGGTGATCAGCATGGGGCGCAATGGCGAGATCTAGCGCCGTCCCCGGTCAGAGAAGCATAAAAAAGAGCGCATCTGCGCTCTTTTTTGATCCTGCCATTAGGCCGTGAGATTAGGGCAGCTTAGAAGCTGTCACCCAGCCCGGTACCGGCATCTTTCTTGGCAATCAGTTCAATCTTGTAACCGTCCGGATCTTCGACGAAGGCGATGACGGTGGTGCCACCCTTGACCGGGCCCGGCTCACGGGTGATCTTGGCACCGGCGGCGCGCAAGGCGTCACAGGTGGCGTAGATGTCGTCCGCTTCCAGCGCGATGTGGCCATAGGCAGAGCCCAGTTCGTACTCGCTCACCCCCCAGTTGTAGGTCAGCTCGATCACCGCTTCATCTTTCTCGTCACCGTAACCGACGAAGGCCAGGGTGTACTTGTACTCGCTGTTCTCGCTCTTGCGCAGCAGCTTCATGCCGAGGACGCGGGTGTAGAAGTCGATGGAGCGTTGCAGATCGCCGACACGCAGCATGGTATGCAGAATTCTCATTGCTCAGTTCTCCGGGTTGGTGATGTGTACTGCTTTCAATCTCGGTTGCGAGGCCATCAGCTTTCGGGATAGACCTTCTCTTTGTACTCGCACAAGTCCTCGATGATACAGGAACCACAACGGGGCTTGCGAGCCAGACAGGTGTAACGCCCGTGCAGGATGAGCCAGTGGTGAACATCCAGCTTGAACTCGGCGGGCACCACTTTAAGCAGTTTCTCCTCCACCTGATCCACGTTCTTGCCTACCGCAAAGCCAGTGCGGTTCGATACCCGGAAGATATGGGTATCGACGGCGATGGTGGGCCAGCCAAAGGCGGTGTTGAGTACCACGTTGGCGGTCTTGCGGCCGACGCCGGGCAGGGCTTCCAGCGCTTCGCGATTCTCCGGCACCTCGCCGCCGTGGCGCTCCAGCAAGATGGTGCAGGTCTTGATGACGTTCTCGGCCTTGGTGTTGAAGAGGCCAATGGTCTTGATGTACTCCTTGAGCCCGTCCACCCCGAGATCCAGCATTGCTTGCGGGGTGTTGGCCACCGGATAGAGCTTGTCGGTCGCCTTGTTGACGCTGACATCGGTCGCCTGCGCCGAGAGCAGCACAGCAATCAGCAGCTCGAACGGCGAGTTGAAGTTGAGCTCTGTGGTGGGGTGGGGGTTGTTTGCCCGCAGTCGCTCGAGGATCTCTCTGCGTTTCTGGTTGTTCATGCCTTGCGTCCGATCATAGTTCGGTCGCCCGGACGCGAGCCGGGGCAACGTTGCAGTGGGCTACGGTAGCGGCCTGTTTGCGGTCCCGCCAGTCGTTGATGGCGTTCTTGGCGGCGATCAGCAGTCCCAGCCCGATAAAACCGCCCGGCGGCAAAATCGCCAGCAGCAGACTGGCATCGGCGTGGAACAGCTCGACGCGCAGGGATTTGGCCCACTCGCCCAGCAGCAGCTCGGCGCCATCAAACAGGGTGCCCATGCCGATGATCTCGCGCATGCCGCCCAGTACCAGCAGCACCAGAGTAAAGCCAAGGCCCATCATCAGGCCATCGAGGGCCGCCAGCAGCGGCGGGTTCTTGGAGGCATAGGCCTCGGCGCGGCCGATGATGACGCAGTTGGTGACGATGAGGGCGATAAAGATGCCGAGCGCCTGATAGAGGCCATAGGTGTAGGCGTTCATCAGCAGCTGCACACTGGTCACCAGCGAGGCGATGATCATCACATAGACCGGGATGCGAATATCCTTCGGCACCCAGTTGCGCACCAGCGAGACGGCGAGGTTGGAGCAGACCAGCACCGCCATGGTGGCAAGGCCCAGCCCCAGCGCATTGGTAAAAGTGGAGGAGACGGCGAGGGTCGGGCAGAGGCCCAGCACCTGCACCAGCGAGGGGTTGTTCTTCCACAGCCCCTGACTCATCAGCTCCTTGAGCTCGCCCTTGCGGCTTTCCAGCTCGGCAAGCGGGGTTGCGCCCGTTTCAATCTGTTCCATCTGGTTCATGATGGCTCGACTCCGTTAGTTCGCCGCCGGACAAGCCGGGGCGTTGCTGAGCAGTTCGGGTTGCTCCTGCTGCAGTTTCAGCAGGTTCTTCACCGCCTTGACCACGGCTCGCGGGGTGATGGTGGCGCCGGTAAAGGCATCAAACTCGCCGCCATCCTTCTTCACCGCCCACTGGGGCTCGTTGTCATGGGTCAGGAATTTTCCGGCAAAGCTGTTGATCCAGTCCGATTTCTTCAGCTCGATCTTGTCACCGAGGCCAGGGGTCTCGTTGTGAGCGAGCACGCGCACAGCGGTGATGGTGCCCTTGGCATCAAAGCCCGCCACGATGCGGATCGCCCCGCTGTAACCATCCGGCGCAATCGCCTCCAATGCATAGCCGGTCACCACGCCATTTTTGCTGGCAGTATAGAGGGCTTGCGGCTGATCGCTGCCGAGATACTTCCTGCTGGACACCTGCTTGCAGCTGGCCACCAGATCGTTGTCATAGCTCCCTTCCGGCAGCAATACCGAGAGGGTCTGCTGCTTCTCCAGCTGCTGCTGGTGGGCGATTTTATCCTTGGTCAACTCGTTGGTCAGTACCACCAGCGCGGTACAGCCCAGCGCGAACATCGCCAGAATAAGGCCGTTCTTGCGCATGCTCTTTAACATGTCCGGGCTCCGTCAGCTGTGATGGGGGAAAAGGGCAGAAACATCATTGGCGACGGGCTCCATACACTTTCGGGCGAGTCAGGCTGTCAATAAAGGGTACGCAAAGGTTGGCCAGCAGCACGGCGAAGGCGAACGCATCGGGATAGCCGCCAAAGCGGCGGATGATGTAGACCAGCACCCCGATCAGCACGCCATAGACCAGTCGGCCGCGCGGCGTGGTGCAGGCGCTGACCGGATCGGTGGCGATAAAGAAGGCCCCCAGCATAGTTGCGCCGCTGAATAGATGGAACATGGGTGTGGCAGTCGCATCCGGGCTCACCAGATAGCCGATGGTGGAGGCCGCCAGCAGGGCACCGAGAATGGCGGTCGGAATGCGCCAGTTGATCACCTTCTGTTGCAGCAGGAACAGGCCACCCAGCAGATAGCCGAGGTTGACCCAGCTCCAGCCGATACCGCCCCAACCCTCGAACAGCGGGCCGCTCAGGATCTCGCCGGTGGTGAGCCCCTGGGTCAGACCGGTTTTCAGGGTATCGAGGGGAGTCGCCATGGTGAGACCATCCACCCCCTGCTTGAGCTGGGCCATGCTGTAGCCGTCGAGGCTAAAGCCGGTGAAGATCACCGACGCCGCATCACCAAAGCCGAGACTGTAGGCGCGCACGCTCTCCGGCGGCAGCCAGCTGGTCATCTGCACCGGGAATGAGACCAGCAGCAGCACATAGGCGACCATGGCCGGGTTGAACAGGTTCTGACCCAGTCCGCCGTAAAGGTGTTTGGCGACAATGATGGCAAAGGCTGTGCCCACCACCAGCATCCACCACGGCAGCAGCGGCGGCAGGGAGAGACCGATCAGCACGGCGGTGAGCGCCGCACTGCCATCCATCAGGGCTGGCTTGATGGCGCGGCCCCGCAGCTTGAGCACCAGCGCCTCGCACAGCAGCGCGGTCACCAACGCCAGCAGGATCTGGATAAAGGAGCCCCAGCCGAAGAACCAGGTCTGGGCCAGCAAGCCCGGTACGCAGGCCAGGATCACCAGCAGCATCAGGGTTCGGGTCTGTTTGCGGTTATGGGCAAACGGCGCAGTCGCAATATTGAACATGAGTCTGTCGATTACCTTGTGGTTGTTCGGTCGGCTGACGGGGCATCTTCAGCGGCGGTCTCTGCGGCTCTGGCCGCCTCTGCCGCCAGCTTCTTCGCCTTGGCGCGGGCCACCGCGGCTGCAATGGCCGCTTTTTTCGGATCAACCGGGGCGTCAGCCCCAGGGGCGCTCGCTTCAGGCGCCTCTGCGACGGCAAGTGGTTGCTCACTGCTGGCCGCATCCCTTTGCATCGGCTCGGCCGGTGCGCGCTCACCCTCAGCTCCGGCACTCTCTACCTCAGCACTGATACGCTCGCTCTGCTGGGCCAGCTTTTTGGCCTTGGCGCGGGCGATGGCTGCGGCGATAGCGGCCTTCTTGGGATCGACCGCTTCACTTGCTGCCGTATCGCTTTGGCTGGTGTTTACTTCGCTCTTGGCTACTGTATCGTCGCGGGTCTCCGCGCTGGCAGCTTGCTCACTCTGCGCACCTTCAGCACCGGCACTTTCGCCCTGCTGGGCCAGCTTTTTGGCCTTGGCACGGGCAATGGCAGCGGCGATAGCAGCTTTCTTGGGATCAACCGCTTCGCTGACAGCAGATGGCGCATCGCTTTGGGTTGCAGCCGTTTCGCTGGTGCCTGCAGTGGCAGTCAGATCGCCCTCAGCGCTGTCACCCTGCTGGGCCGCCTTTTTGGCTTTGGCCCGGGCGATGGCAGCAGCGATAGCCGCTTTCTTGGGATCAACTGCTTCGCTGGCAGCAGATGGTGCATCGCCTTGCGAGCCTGCGTCGGCTACCGCGCTGTTATCTGCTCTTACCGGCTCGCCATTCGCCTCGGCCTTTTTGGCTTTGGCACGGGCAATGGCGGCGGCAATTGCTGCCTTTTTCGGATCAACTTCTGCCTTTTGCTGATCAGCATCTACCGCAGGCGCAGCAACGGCTTCGGCAGTCACAGGCTCGGCGCTATCGCCAGCCTGAGCGGCTTTCTTGGCCTTGGCGCGTGCCAGTGCGGCGGCGATGGCTGCTTTCTTGGGATCGCTGGCGGGGTCAACCGCCTCAGCGGGTTGCGCCGCAGCGGCTGTTTCGCTGTTTGCGCTCTCCGCCAGCTTGGCGGCGCGGCGCGCTTCCGCTTCCCGTTTGCGGGCTTCGCGGGCGGCGATCACTGCGCTATTGTCAGGCAAGCCCTCGGCGGTGGCGGCAATGGCTGTGATGGGGGCATCCTGTTTGGCCTTGATACGAGCCAGGGCGGCTGCCACCGGATCTTCCCCGCCTGCGGCCGTCATGGTTTGACGGCGCTGGGCAGCAGCTTCGGCATGGCGCGCTTCGCGGGCCGCTTTCTCCCGCTCGAAACGGGCCTGCTTGGCTTCGAATCGCTGCTTGGCGCGTTCGGCTTTTTCGGCCTCGGCACGGGCTTCGCGAATGTCGTCTTTGGCAATCTTGTAGTACTGCACCAGCGGGATCTCGCTCGGGCAGACCCAGGCGCAGGCGCCGCACTCGATGCAGTCCATCAGGTTGAGCTTCTCGGCCTTGTCATACTCCTTGGCCCGGCTGTACCAGTAGAGCTCTTGCGGCAGCAGGGTGGCCGGGCAGGCGTCGGCACAGGCGCTGCAACGGATGCAGGGCTGCTCCGGGCCGGGGGCGGGCAGTTCGGCCTGCGTCGGTGCCAGCAGGCAGTTGGTGGCCTTGACCACAGGCACCATGGCGTGGGGCAGGGTAAAGCCCATCATGGGGCCACCCATGATCACCCGTTGCTCCGCTTCCGGTTGCAGCTCGAAACGCTGCAACAGCCAGCGTACCGGCGTACCGAGGCGCACCCAGGCGTTGCCGGGCTTCTTGAAGCTGTCGCCGGTGAGGGTGACGATCCGCTCGATCAGCGGCTCGCCGTCGATAATGGCGCGCTTGATGGCAAACACGGTGGCCACGTTAAGCACCATGATGCCGATATCGACCGCGCGGCCGCCTTTGGGCACCTGACGGCCGGTGAGCAGTTCGATGGTCTGCTTGGCACCGCCCGAGGGGTACTTGGTCGGCACCGTCTTGACCAGCACATCTTCATCGGTGGCGTGGCGGGTCAGCTGCTCGATCGCCTCGGGCTTGTTGTCTTCTACCCCGATCAGGGTGAGTTTCGGTTTGAGCAGGTGCTTGAGCACCCGGATGCCATCCATGATCTCGCCTGAGTACTGCTGCATCAACCGATCGTCGGTGGTGATATAGGGTTCGCACTCCAGCCCGTTGACGATCAGGATCTCGGTGAGCTGGCCGCGGCCATCGAGCTTGCTGTGGGTGGGGAACACGGCGCCGCCAAGACCGGCAATGCCCGCCTGCTGGATGCGCTCGAGCAGTTCGCCCCGCTCAAGATTCCAGTAATCGGGCTTGCCGTCGAGCTCGCCCCACTCATCCTCGCCATCGGGGGTGAGGATGACGCAGAGATCGTCAAGCCCCGAAGGGTGAGCGACCGTGTGGTTGCCAATCTCGGTGATGGTGCCGGAGGTGGAGGCATGGACAGGGACGACCCGCCCCTTGGCATAACGGGTCAGCGGCTGCCCTTTTTTGACCTTGTCGCCCACCTGCACCAGTAGATCGCCGGCGGGGCCTGCGTGCTGGCGCAGCGGAATGATGAGGCGCGGCGGCAGACCGGCGTCTACCACCGGGCTCTGGCTTGATTGCAGCTTGTTATCGGCGGGGTGAATGCCACCGTGAAAGTCCCAGAGCGTGCCGGCTTTGATACGTTCGAGTAAGGAATGCATGGTTGCTCCGCTGTTTATTCCACTATCTTGACCGGAATCTTGCCCGGAACATGCACGTTATTGAGATCCCACTTCCAGTTATCGACCGTGGTAGGCACCGGGATCATCTCGATGCAGTCGGTCGGGCAGGGATCGACACAGAGATCGCAACCGGTGCACTCGTTGGCAATCACGGTATGCATCGCCTTGGTAGCGCCGACGATGGCGTCCACCGGGCAGGCCTGAATGCACTTGGTGCAGCCGATGCACTGATCTTCGTGGATAAAGGCGACCTTTTTGACTGGCACAGCAGCCTCGTCACTGCCCCCCAGCGGCTGGGGCTCGACCCCCATCAGATCGGCAATCTTGCGCATGGTGGCCTCGCCACCGGGCACGCACTTGTTGATCTGATCGCCGCCCGCGAGCGCCTCGGCGTAGGGTTTGCAGCCGGGATAGCCGCACTGGCCACACTGGGTCTGGGGCAGCAGGGCATCGAGCTGGTCGACGATGGGGTCTGCTTCCACATGAAACTTGACGGCGGCAAAGCCCAGGATAATCCCGAACGCCAGCGCCAGCAGGGTGAGCACCAGAATGGCAAAGAGAATATGGATCATGGTTATATCTTGATAAGGCCGGTAAAGCCCATAAAGGCCAGCGACATCAGACCGGCGGTGATCATGGCAATCGACACCCCGCGAAACGGGGCGGGCACATCGGCGGCGACCAGACGCTCGCGCATGGCGGCAAACAGGATCAACACCAGCGAGAAGCCGGTGGCGGCGCCAAAGCCGTAGATCACGCTCTGGATAAAGTCGTGTCGCTCATTGATGCTGAGCAGCGCCACCCCGAGCACCGCGCAGTTGGTGGTGATGAGCGGCAGGAAGATCCCCAGCAGGCGATAGAGGGTCGGGCTGCTCTTGCGCACCACCATCTCGGTAAACTGCACCACCACGGCGATCACCAGAATAAAGGCGAGGGTGCGCAGATAGGCGATATCCAGCGGCAGCAGGATATAGTGCTCCACCAGATAGGAGCTGGCACTGGCGAGGGTCATCACGAAGGTGGTCGCCAGCCCCATGCCGATGGCGGTTTCCAGCTTGCCGGAGACCCCCATAAAGGGGCAGAGGCCTAGGAATTTCACCAGCACGAAGTTGTTAACCAGCACGGTGCCGATCAATAAAAGCAGGTACTCAGTCATCAATTACCGTCACTGAAAGTCGGGTTATCGGGGGTTGAAGGCGGGCGGTATTATCTGACGTTAGGGCCAGTTAAACAACCGCAAGGCCGCATGGTTATTAGTCAAATAGCCAATATCGACACAGTTCCAGGAGGCTCTGCGCACTTTTTGGGCGGAGAGGACTGTAGCCAATTCTGGAAGGGTGTGAATGCTCGCACAGTTTTATAGATTGTGGGTGGTGATGGCGCTACATGCTCATAACATATTGATGCATAACGCAATCAGCCACGTTACTCTATGGTTTCCTCGCCTGTAGACAGAGTAATGAACATGTTCGAACAGCTTGCTGACGTTTTTTCTTCTGCCGCATTCAAGTACCTGTCCGTTGTTGATGCGGATCCCAAAAGCTCCCACCAGCATGAAATCGGCGGCCTTGTTAATGCCGGTATTGGTAGGAAATTGGGGATGCCTGACGATGGGAGCCAACTCACTATCCGGGCGACGATGGTCTATTTGAGCGAAAGCTATGATGAGCCGCTGGTCTCGGAAGATATTGTTACTTGGTATGATGCTCGGTATCAAAAAGAGGACCGAGGGGCTGAGTGGCGGCTTTACTACAAATCAAATGATGTCAGCAACCGTTTCAAGCCCGGTGATTTTTTCCTGATTGCCCTGACTCGGGAAGGTTCTCTCCTGATGATATTTTGTCCTCCACATAGCGATTTTGAAGTGCAAATCCGGTCACTATTCGGGGCGAGGAGTGTGGAGGCCAATGAAAAGGGTCTGACACGATTAAATATTGAAAGGGGGTTGGCTGTTCCCATCAGGTTAATGCTTGCTCGTTACGGCATCGAAATTGGTCATAATGGCCCAGACTATCTAGACACTATTTTGGAAAAGTTTGGTGCGGCATTTCCTAAAACAAAAGACTTCTCTGCATTTACCAGAACATTGGGAAAAGATATTTGTCCTGTTGAAGAGCCCGATAGTGCACTGATTGAATGGATGGAGGTAGAAGAGTCTGCATTCCGTCAATTGGAAAGGCATATTGTAAAAAAGACTCTGTTAGCAGGTTTTGGGGAAAATGGTGATGACGTAGATGAGTTTGTTCGCTTTTCTCTGAGTGTGCAGAATCGTCGGAAATCTCGTAGTGGTCATGCTTTTGAAAATCATATTGAATTTATTTTAAACAAGTCTGGTGTTTACTTTGAACGAGGTGCTTTGACTGAGGCTCGTCAGAAACCGGATTTCATATTTCCAAGCTCTGCTTGTTATGCAGATAAGAATTTCTCTTCCGAAAAGCTGAGAATATTAGGGGCTAAAACCACTTGTAAAGACAGATGGCGTCAAGTCTTGGCAGAGGCTGCGAGGGTGGAGCGTAAGCATCTGATTACTATGGAGCCTGCAATCAGTGAGAATCAGACAGAGCAAATGCAAGCAAATAACTTGCAACTTGTTGTACCTACGACTATTCAACAAACTTATACGCCCCAGCAGCAACCTCAATTAATGTCATTTCGAGATTTCATTAACGAGGTAAAAGGCTGCCAGTAGATAAAAAAGCCCGTCATAGAATATATGACGGGCTTTTTTATTAATTTTTCTTTGCTTTCATTATGTATGGCTTCATCAACTTGGCAACGGCAGCAAATACAGGAACTACGACAGAGTTACCAAATTGACGATAGGCTTGTGTATCTGAAACAGGGATTCTGAATTTATATTCACCCGGTTGTTCAAATCCCATCAGCCGTGCACACTCTCTGGGGGTAAGACGTCGTGGTCTGTTTTGCTGATTTTGCTCATTATTGAAATCAGTCTCCGCTAGAGTCATATCCCAACCACGATCAATCAGAATCTCAGAACCATCTTTGTGATAACGTGCGGACAAAGTCCTGGCGACAGTTGTCGGGTTTTTGGGGTCAACAAGACCATAGCCAAAGCCATTTCCTTTAGCTTGATGCTTTTTCGCATATTGATATAGATAAGACCACAACTTGGGGGTCAGAATATATTTCGAGTCGAGTTTTTCAACTGGCTCAAGCAGATCTGCGAAAGTAATCCTGTTTTCAGGAAATAATGTTGAAACATCTCTTAGCGTAAAACCTTCATGCAGGTTCAGATCTTTTCTGAAACCGACGAGTACAATACGTTCCCGGTGCTGAGGGATGAAATGTTTGCCATCGATGATTTTGGGGTCATCTGAACCGTTGATATCCAGGTCTGCAACCCAATATCCCAACTCGGTCAATGCTTCCTTGATTACCCGGAATGTGTTGCCTTTGTCATGACTCTTTAGGTTTTTCACATTCTCAAGCACAAAAGCTGTTGGCCTTTTGGCATCAATGATACGAGCCACATCAAAGAACAAGGTTCCCTGAGCTTCGCACTCAAATCCATGAGCGCGTCCAAGAGAGTTCTTTTTGGATACACCTGCCAGTGAGAAGGGCTGACACGGGAATCCGGCAAGCAGTACGTCATGATCTGGAATTTCTTTATCTATGTGGGCATAGACAAAATCACGATCGTCATTGTCCGGCATGGTGATTTCACGGATGTCGGAATTGAATTTGTGTGCAGTTTCATCACAGTACCAGTTGGCTTTGTAAGTTCTGACAGCCTGTTCGTTCCATTCACTGGTAAAGACACATTGCCCACCAATATCCTCAAAGCCTTTCCGAATGCCACCAATACCCGCAAACAGGTCAATAAATTTGAAATCGTAATGGCCATGATGCTTGGGGGGCGAAGGGATGAGACTTTTCAGCATCTCTGTTTCGAGATGAGTCAGCGGCTTTTGTTCGATCTTGCCATTGAGCCAGCGGTTCAGGGATTCACGAGTCCAGTCGGCATCGCCCAATGCACGCAACTTTTCAGCGACTTGCTTTTGGTCGTAGATTTCCAGGACTTTATCCATCAGATGGCGATCTTCAGCTTGGCGTTTGCTGGAGAATGCCTGATCTTCTTCAGGTGTGTTGTGTGCAGAGGTGGTTGAGTATGTCATATCAAAATCTGGGCGTGTTGCAGTTGCGCGGAATCTTATCACTCATTTAACCCAGAGAGAACGCCCGAGACTGTAAAAAAATACAGTATCAATCATTCGCTTTCAAACGAGTATCTGTATGCCCGACATAGTGAATCCAGAGACCAGAAGCCGGTTTATGTCCGGGATTAAGAATGCCAATACCAAGCCGGAGATACAGATTCGCCAGTTGCTGCATCATGCCGGATTTCGCTACCGTCTGCACAATGCAGCCTTGCCGGGTAAGCCTGACCTTTGGCTGGCGCGCTACCGTGCGGTGATCGAGGTGAATGGTTGTTTCTGGCACGGACATGACTGCCATCTCTTCAAACTCCCATCGACCAGAACCGACTTCTGGCAGACCAAGATTGCCAGCAATCGTGCGCGTGATGCTCGTCACCTAGCCGAGCTTGAACAGCTGGGGATCCGCCGTTTGACGATCTGGGAGTGTGCTCTGAAAGGGCGCTTGCGACATGATCCAGAACGTTTGATCCTGGTTATCAGCTGGTGGCTGACCAGTGGTACAAGTCATGGTGAAATTGCTGGTGGATGTGAGTTAAATTATCAGAATGAATAGAAAATAATCACATTAATATTGAGGGATGCTATTTATCCAACCCCCTTTTTATATCAATTTGTATGATTTAAATATGTGGTGGATATTATTTTTTATTATCCATTTATATGTGTGGATGGTATGATTCTGAATGTTGAAAAATGATGTGACTGGTAATGGTGGTGATATGAATTCTGATGTTTTGATAGGTGTGTTGAATCGTCGTTACCCTATGATTGGTTTGTCTGCTGATTGGGTTTATCAGACATGGCTAATAAGCGGTGATGTAACTAACGGACTGGTAATCTTCGAAAATGAAGATAGCGGTTCGTATGAGTTACTATCATTTTCATATGATGATGACGAAGACTTAATTACAAGGATGGTATTTTCAGGTTCTCTGTCAAATGTAATTGAAACGGCAGGAATTGATTGCAGAGAATAGACTTTCTTGACACCTAACGGTTGTGCTTGAAATTTTCTTTTCTAAAAAGAGATAGCACTAACATTATTTGGTGATCAAATATGGTTTTATCTCTTGTGGTTGGGCAGTGATAGATCACCACCAGGAGGTAACCATGATCAGCCATATCGACCATCTGGTATTGACGGTCAGCGATATCGAACGGGCCGTGGCGTTTTACAGCTCGGTGCTCAATATGGAGGCCATTACCTTCGGTGCGGGGCGCCGGGCGGTAGGGTTTGGCAACCAGAAGATCAATCTGCAACTGCTGGGGCAGGAGCCGCGCAATCGGGCGCAGGTGGGGTCGGGAGATGTCTGCCTTATCACCCGCTGGCCGCTGGAGCAGGTGATGGCCCAGCTTGCCTGCCACGGGGTGGAGATTGTCGAGGGGCCGGTGACCAAAAGCGGTGCCTGCGGGCCGATAGAATCCATCTACTTCCTCGACCCTGACCAGAACCTGATAGAAGTGAGCATCTATCCCTGACAGGGTTGGCGTGGCGCCTGACGGTGCAACACCTATCAGAGTTACTCTATTTCCTCGACCTAGATCAGAATCTGATAGAAGTGAGCATCAATCCCTGAGTCCACCAAGCCATCACCCCCATCGCCATCATCAATAGAAAGGGGCCGTCAATTGACGGCCCCTTTCTTGTATCGCTATCGCGCAAAGCACGTCGGCCGCTTGGCCGATGTGGCAGAGGGGCCCTAGAAAGGCGCGCTGCTCTCGTCGCTCTCCTGTAAAAACTGCTCCACTTCTGCCTGATAGGCCGCATCAGGTTGACCACTGCTGGCAGGGGTGACGGCGGCAGACGGGGCGACGGGAGGGGCGGTGAGGGTCTCCATTACCCGCTGCTGCAGATAGGGGTAGAAGGGGTTGGAGGAGGTGCGGGTGAGGGCGCCGGGGTTGACGATCAGCACTCCGCGCTCGCCACGCAGGGCCAGACCGCCGAGATTGATGCCGTATTGCTCCCGCTGCTCCGGGCGCGCCGCCATGCCATAGAGGGGGTCGTCCATCGGGAAGGGGAGCGCCACATGGGAGAGGGAGTAGATCTCCTTGGGATAGTCGATACCCAGCGGGCGGACCTGCTCAGGCTGGTCGGCGCTGGCCAGCGTTCTGGCCTGCGTTGCGGGGGAGGCGGGGTCCACATTGCCCACCACGGTGAGGCGATAGTGCTGAGGGGCGTTTGGCAGCAAGCGGTGCAGCGCCAGCTCTGAGGCCGAGCTCATCAGCGGGCCAAACAGGGTGCTGCGGTTGATATCAAACAGCACCAGTTCGCTGTCGTTGGCCGGCAGGTAGTGGTAGAGATCGGCAATGATGGAGCGGGTGCTGACGGTGTAGTCCATCACCGACTGGAAGGTGAGGGCGGGGGGAAACGCCGCCAGCTCGCCACTGGCGGCCAGCTGGCGCACCTGCTGCTGGATGGCGTGAGTCAGGCGATAGGACTGGCGCGCGCCGTTGACCGGGAACGAGTTGTATTTGAACGGGTTGAACTCCGGCATGGTGTCGAGCCAGGCGGCGTTGGCAAAGGCGGGCAGCAGGGCAGGCACAGCCTTGAGCCCGGCGAAGCGGGCAAAGCGGGTCACCCCGATCATCGGGGAGATCAGCACCAGCCGATCCGGTTTTGCCAGCGCACCGCTCGGGTCGGCCAGCGCATCGAGCGCATATTTCACCGCCAGCGCGCCACCGTTGGAAAAGCCCACCAGATGCAGCTGCCGCTTGCCCGGTACCAGCAATCTGGCCTCCCGCACCGCCAGTCGGGTAGCGGCCAGCCAGGTCTCCCAATCCACATCCACGAGGCCAGCGGGCACGGTGCCGTGGCCGGGGATCCTCAGCCCCAGCGCGATAAAGCCCTGCTGCTGATAGCGACTGGCCAGATGGCGCAGGCTGTAGGGGGAGTCGGTCAGGCCGTGCAGCAGCACCGCCACCCCTTTTACTTCCCCCTCGGGGCGCAGCAGGTAGGAGCGGTTCCAGTTTTGCTGAAAGCGGGCGGGATTGATGGGGGCGTCCTGATAGTAGCGATTGCTGGCCAGTTGCTGCTCCGGCGGCGTCTTGGCGACTACCTCGGTGGCCACCATCTCGAACAGCTCTGCTTCGCGGGCCAGATAGGCTTGCCAGTCGCTGCGATCGAGCTCATCGGCGCTGAGTTCGGGGGGCACCACTGTGTGCCACAGCTGCAGCGGCGCTGCCTGCCAGGCGAAGTAGGCGATCACCGCCCACGCGGTCAGCAACAGCAGCAACAGCAGCAACAGGGTTAGCAGAGCACGGCGAACAAGGCGGCGAGTGTGAGCCAGCATGGTGCAATCCTTGGCGATAGGGGGGGCCGCCTCTGGGCGGGCAAGTTTGGCGCAGCACATTGGGTGCTGCCAACCGGCTTAAAGCCTAATGGAAACAAGGTGATATGTATAGTTGATGGCGTTCGTCCGCGCTGGCTGTGGGCGCCTGATCCCGCCGTTGGCATCAGGCTGGCCGTTCGAAGGTTGCATCGCGGGCCATCTGGCGGCGTGAACTTATCCGCGGATGCCCGCTTGGGTGCTGCGAACTTGCAACTATCTGCCCCTGAAAGGGGGCAATTATGCTACTGTAGCGGCGTTTTTTGATGGATAAGCTGGCATTGGCCTTTTTTGAAGATGGAATGGTATGCAGAACTTTGACGTAGTGAATTGGCTGATGCAGCAGACAGCCTCCCCGGCGCAGCCGGAACAGGCGATGGCACAACCGGGCGTGGCCCAGACCCTGTGGCAGGTGACCCATGCTGGCTAACGAATCCATGCGCCTGAACAAATACATCAGCGAGAGCGGTATCTGCTCGCGCCGCGAGGCCGACCGCTTTATCGAGCAGGGCCATGTCTTTATCAACGGCAAGCGCGCCGGGATTGGCGATCAAGTGCAGGTTGGCGATCTGGTCAAGGTGAACGGTCAGGTGATCGAGCCGCGCGAGGCGGACAGTCTGGTGCTGATCGCCCTCAACAAGCCGGTGGGCATCGTCAGTACCACAGAGGCGGGCGAGAAGGACAACATCGTTGATTTCGTCAACCACAGCACCCGGGTCTTCCCCATCGGGCGTCTCGACAAGGATTCGCAGGGTCTGATCTTCCTTACCAACCACGGCGCTCTGGTCAACAAGATCCTGCGGGCAGGCAACGATCACGAGAAAGAGTATCTGGTGACCGTCGACAAGCCGGTGACCGACGAGTTTGTGCGCGGCATGGCGGCCGGGGTGCCGATCCTCGGTACTGTGACCAAGAAGTGCAAGGTGAAGAAAGAGGCGCCGTTTGTCTTTCGCATCACCCTGGTGCAGGGACTGAACCGCCAGATCCGCCGCATGTGCGAGCACTTCGGTTTTGAAGTGACCAAGCTGGAGCGCATCCGCATCATGAACGTCAGCCTCAAGGGGCTGCCGGTGGGCGAGTGGCGCGATCTCACCGACGATGAGCTGATCGATCTGTTCAAGCTGATTGAGGACTCCTCCTCCGAGGTGAAACCGGCCAAAGGCGACAAGCCCAAGGCGGCCAAGGCTCCTGCGGCGCAAAGCACCAAACCGGGGCAGGGCAAGAAGCCGCGCCGCGATGACGATCACGAGATTGGCGGGCGCCCCAATGTGCCGGGCCCGGAAGCCTTCGAGAAGAAGCTGCCGGTGGGCAAGGGTGGCGCTGGCAAAGGTGCTGCCAATAAAGGCGGTGCTGGCAAAGGGGCTCCCAAGGGGGGCAAACCGGCCGCTGGCAAGCCGCGCACCGCTAACACCGGACGGCAGAAGAAGGGGCGCTGAGTTGCCCCTCTGAGTGGCATCAGCCGCCAGTCATCTCCAATACGGTTATCCCCAACACTATTATCTCCAACACACCGGCCTCAGGCCGGTGTGTTGCTTTGGGCCGCAGAGCTGGCCGGGAGAGGTGCCGAAAGGGACGGCTCGCTGGCGGTCGGTAACCCCATGACGCGAGGGTAGTGGCGCGGGTCGAGGCGCAGCACCAGCAGGCTCATCAGCAGCAATCCTCCCAGTTGCCACTGCCAGGCGGCCGCAAAGTCGCCCATATAGTGATAGAGCCGCGCCGCCACCCAGGGGCCGGTGGCGGCCAGCATAAAGCCGAATCCCTGCATCAGGGCGCTCAGGGTACCGGCGCGGCGTGGGTCGGGCAGGTGATCGAGCGCAATCACCATGATCAGCGAAAAACTGCCGCCAAGACCGGCACCGCACAGCATGCACCAGAGAATCGGGGCACTGGCTGGCGCCAGCCAGAGGCCGCCAAATCCCGCTAGTTGCATGGCGATGGCAAGGCCCATCCAGGGTCGTCGGTCCATCTTGCGGGCCGTCAGCAGCGGCAGGCCGAGGCCGCTGGCGGTCTGGGCCAGTGCCAGCCAGGCGACCAGCTCGCCCGCCTGCGCGGCGCTCCACCCTTGCGCCATATAGGCGGGGGCCAACCAGGCGACCACTATGCCGTAACCGCTGTTGATGATGCCAAAGCAGACGATCAGCAACCAGCTGCGGGGCAGGGTGATCAGCCGCTGTTCGCCATCGGGAATGGCGACCGCGGCGGCCCGTGGCAGACGTACTTGCCACACCAGCCAGACGAGGGTCAGCAGCACCGGCAGGCTCCAGAGCGCCAGCGCCCGCGACCAGTCGAGGCTCGCCGCCAGCCGTGGCGTAAGACTGGCCCCCAGCGCCCCGCCCCCCATCATGCAGGCAGAGAAGATCCCCATCACCAGCGGTACCTTGCGGGCGAAGGCCTGCTTGATCAGTGCTGGCAGTACCCCCTGCACCAGTGCCGACCCAAGGCCGCAGAGCGCGGCGCTGGCGATCAGCAAGCTGCCGCTTTGGGCATCGAAGCGCATGGCACTGCCAATACCGAGCAGCAGCAGGGCCGCCCCCAGCAGTTGGCACGCACTGGCGCGTCTACGCAGGCTGGGGGTGAGCAGCACACCAATCCCGATGAGCCAGAGCGGCAACAGGGTAAGCCAGGCGAGGGTATCCATCCCCAGCGACAGGGCGCGGCCAATCTCGCCGCTCAACGGGCCGATGGCGGTAAGAAAGGGGCGCAGGTTAAGGCCAATCAGGATCACCAGCACCAGCAGGGCGGTCTGGCCTGCGGGTTGATCCGCATTTTGTTGATTCATCGGGTGCTGTTTCCGGTTCTGGGAGAGACAGGGGGCTTTCGGGACGCGGAGTCATCGGGGCTGAACATGGCAGATCACCGTCAAAGGAGGCAAAAGCGCCAGCCTAGCGGGCTCGAAAGTCATTTGGAAATTAAATGATAGAATGGGCTTCAGTGGTTTTGTAAATGGAGTGCCCCATGCTGGATCCCCTGTTACTGCGCAGTTTTGTCGCCATTATCGACACCGGCAGCTTTACCCGCGCCGGTGAACGGGTCCATCTGACCCAATCCACCATCAGCCAGCAGATCCGCCGCCTTGAGCAGCAGCTCGGCTGCCCGCTGCTCGATCGCGCTGGCCGACAGGTGGTGGCGACGGCGGAGGGGGAAAAATTGCTGGGGCTGGCCCGCCGCATTCTGGCGCTGCTGGCGCAGGCCGAAGAACAAGTGACGGAAGGGAGCGTGGCACTTAGCCTCGGGGTGCCGGAGGATTTTGCCGCAGGGGCCATCACTCCGGTGCTGGCCGCCTTTGCCCGCGACTACCCCGACGTGCGGCTGGAGGTGCAAAGTGGCTTGAGCCACGAGATCTGGCAGCGCTTCGAGGCAGGGGAGCTTGATCTGGCGCTGGTCAAGCAGACGCGTGGGCAGGGGGCGCCCCTTGCCAGCTGGCGCGAGCCGCTGGTGTGGGTCGACAGCCGCGACTGGCCCGCACGGGAACGGGATCCGCTGCCGCTGGTGGTGTTCCCGAGCGAAGGGCTCTATCGGCGGCAGATGACCGAGGCGCTCGATGGCCTCGGTCGGCGTTGGCGTATTGCCTATGTCAGCGCCAGCCTTGCCAGTTTGCAGGGGGCGGTGAGCGCGGGGATCGGGGTGAGCTTGCTGCCCAAACGGTTGATGCCCGCCGATCAGCTGGCCCTGACCCAGTGGCCCAAGGTGGCACCGGTGGAGTTGGCCCTCCATGCCGGGGGAAGCGGGAGCGAGCCACTCACCCGCTTGAGTTCGGCCCTGATCGCCCTTTGTGACGAGGTGATGGGGCCGCAGTGAGTGGCTCTGTGGGGAAAGACTTCTGTGGGGAAAAACTGAAGTCTGAAAGATAAGGCGGAAAAAGTGCGGTGAGGGATCAGTGATCCTTCCCCTCCGCCAGCTTGCGCTCGTAGTCATTTTTTACAATGGCCAGCGCCGCCAGCACCAGTTCGGGGGCAAGCTCATTGGTTTCCAGCAGTTCAATCAGATCCACCGCGAGTTTTACCTCGGGCGGGGCAGTTTCCAGTGACATAGGCAGGGTTCCGGTTGCGGGAAGAGGGGGGATTATAAAGGGGCGCCGCCGTTGGCCGAAAGCGCCCACTCTGTCGGGCTGTGAGGCATGAAGGTCAGAGGTGCTGGCGCATCTCCTTGTCGATCTCCTCGCGCAGGGCGATCAGCTTTTTGGCGTACTGCTGCAACTGCAGATCGCTGTCGCTCACCGGCTGCCACTGGGGCACCGGGGTCGGCTTGCCCTGCTCATCCATCGCCACAAAGATAATGATGCAGTGGGTGGTCTTGTGGCGCTCGGTGTCGGTGGGGTGGCGGCTGTAGACATCCACCGCCAGATGCATGCTGGTGGTGCCGGTGTGGATCACCTGGGCGTGAACCTCCACCAGCTGGCCAATCTGGATGGGGCGCAAAAAGCGGATCCCCCCCACATAGACGGTCACCGCATAGCCGCCACACCAGCCAGCGGCGCAGGCATAGCCCGCCTGATCGATCCACTTCATCACCATGCCGCCGTGTACCTTGCCGCCGAAATTGACGTCGGAGGGTTCGGCCAGAAATTGCAGGGTCAGTTCGCGATTTGGCACAGTTACATCCTTATTGCCTGAAGGGTTTCCCTGAGCTTTGCCCCATCGGCCTGCCCGGTCAAGGGTTCATCCCCGATTCAGGGGGGCGGGGTCACTATCTTGCTCTATCGACGGGAACATAGCAGCAGGAGTGACACCATGAAACAGATGCTGGAACAGTTGCTGGGGGCTGGCAAAGGCTGGCTCAACGAAGGCGGAGACAAGCGCAAGGGGCAGATGCAGGGGGCGCTGGCCGGCGGTGCGCTCGGTCTGTTGCTGGGCAATAAAAAAGTGCGCAAATATGGTGGCAAGGCCGCTGCCGTGGGCGGCGCCGCAGCCCTTGGCGGGCTGGCCTACAAGCTCTATCAGGATTGGCAGGCCCAGCAGGTGGCGCCCGCCCAGCCCACCTATCCCATCAGTGGGCTGGAAGGCAATGCGCTGGATGCCCGCGCGGCGCTTTTGGTGCGCGCCATGGTGGCAGCAGCCCGAGCCGATGGCCATATCGATGGTGCCGAGCGCCAGAAAATTCAGGAGTACCTGACCGAACAGGGCCAGAGCGATGTCGCCCGCTGGATTGACGCCGAGCTGGCCCGTCCCCTCGATCCCCACGTGCTGGCGCGGGAAGTGACCGATATGGAGCTGGCCACCGAGGTCTATCTCGCCTCCCTGCTCGCCATCGAGGTGGATCACTTTATGGAGCGCGGCTATCTCGACGAACTGGCGCGCGCCCTCAAACTCGATGACAACCTCAAGGGGAGCATCGAGCGGCAGGTGGCCCAGCTTAACGCCCCCGCTTGATATCCCTCATCGCCATGGATTGCCGATAACGCCCCGCTCAAGGGGCGTTGTTGTTTCTGCACTTTGGCGATCACCCCTCTGTTGCCAGCTGCCGGTTTATCAGGCCCGCAAGCTGGTGGAGCGCCTGCTCCAGCTGCTCGCTCCAGGGATGGGAGCTGTTGAGGCGCAGGCAGTGGTTGTGTTGCCCCTGACTGGAAAAGAGGGCGCCGGGGGCTACTGAAAAACCGCTGCCCAGAGCCTTGGCATGCAGGGCTCGGCTGTCGAAATGGGCAGGCAGCGCCAGCCAGAGAAAGTAGCCGCCATCGGGGGAGGAGATCCGTACCTCGTCCGGCAACAGCCGTTGCAGGGCCGCCCGCATCTGCTGCTGGCGCTGGGCCAGGGTGTGGCGCAGGCGGCGAAAGTGGGCATCGACCCCGCCCTGGCGCAGCATCTCGGCCAGCGCCAGCTGGCTCGGCACATTGGTGGAGAGGGTGGACATCAGCTGCAGCCGCTGCACCCGCTCGGAATGGGGCCCCGCCACCACCCAGCCGACCCGAAAGCCCGGCGCCAGACACTTGGAAAAGGAGCTGCAGAGCAGGCTGTCGCCACGCTGATCCCAGTGGCGGATCGGCTTGGGGCGCTCGCGGCCGAAGTAGACCTCCGCATAGACGTCATCCTCCACCAGCGGCACCCCATGGCTGTTGAGCAGTGCCATCAGCCCCTGTTTGTGTGCATCGGGCATGGTGTGTCCCAGCGGGTGCTGCACATTGCCCATCAGCCAGCACGCCTTGATCGGCATCTGGCTGAGGGCGTCGGCCAGCAGGTCGAGATCGATGCCTACCCCCGGAATGACCGGGATCTCCACCGCCTTGAGTTTCAGCCGCTCGATGGCCTGCAGGGCGCCATAGAAGGTGGGGGACTCCACCACCACCCAGTCACCGGGCTCGGTCAGCACCTGCAGGCTGAGGGAGAGCGCCTCCATGGCGCCGGTGGTGATGATGATCTCCTGCGGATTGACCGCCACCCCGTCGCTGGCGTAACGCTGGGCGATGGCGCGGCGCAGCGCCTCGTTGCCGGGGGGCAGGTCGGCCACTGTGCTGAAGGGATCGAGCTTGCGCATGCAGCTGGCCAGCGCCCGCCCGAGCTGGGGATGGGGGAACAGGGTCGGGTCTGCTACCGACATGCCAAGGGGCACCAGATCTCGCGATTTGCTCGCCTGCAACACCTCGAACACCAGATCGTTGATATCCACCGAGCCGCTGTAGTGGGTCTGGCTCGGCGTGTGCTGCACGACCTGTGGTGAGGCGGCTTTGACGTAGTAGCCGGACTGGGGGCGGGCGAGGATCCGCCCCTGACTTTCGAGCAGTTGATAGGCCTGCAACACCGTCATGGGGCTGAGCCCGTGGGTCTTGCAGCTCTGGCGAATGGAGGGGATGCGCTCCCCCGGTTGCCAGATGCCATCGTCGATCTGGCTTTGCAGGCGGTCGGCCAACTGCTGGTAAAGGGACATGATCTGGATCAACTGTTATAGGTGTAATTCAATATAACTGCATCTGTTATAGGTGTCATGCTCCGTGATGTACTTGTCACGCACGAAACGTGCAAGGCAAATACAACAAAAGAGAGTGACGCATGATCAATCCGGATGACGTGGTCAGCCTGTCTCGCCTGCAATTTGGCGCCACGGCCCTGTTCCACTTCCTGTTTGTGCCCCTCACGCTGGGGCTGTCCTGGATCCTGGTGATCGCCGAGTCGGCTTATGTGATGACCGGCAAGGTGATCTATCAGGACATCACCCGCTTCTGGGGCAAACTGTTTGGCATCAACTTCGTCATGGGGGTCACCACGGGGATCACCATGGAGTTTCAGTTCGGCACCAACTGGGCTTACTACTCCCACTATGTGGGGGACATCTTCGGTACTCCGCTGGCCATCGAGGGGCTGATGGCCTTCTTCCTCGAATCGACCCTGGTGGGGCTCTTCTTCTTCGGTTGGGACAAGCTCTCCCGCGGCAAGCACCTGCTGGTGACCATGCTGGTGGCGCTCGGCTCCAATCTCTCCGCGCTCTGGATCCTGATCGGCAACGGCTGGATGCAAAACCCGGTGGGGGCCGAGTTCAACCTGCTGACCCAGCGCATGGAGCTGGTGGATATCGCCGCCGTGCTGTTCAACCCGGTGGCGCAGGTGAAGTTCGTTCACACCGTCGCGGCGGGCTATGTGGCGGCCTCCATGTTCGTGATGGGGGTGAGCAGCTGGTATCTGCTGCGCAAAAACGAGGTGCAGTTTGCCCTGCGCTCCTTCGCCATTGCCTCCGGCTTCGGGCTGGCGGCCATCCTCTCGGTCATTGTGCTCGGGGATGAGTCTGGCTATCGCACCGGCGAGGTGCAGAAGGTCAAGCTCGCCGCCATCGAGGCGGAGTGGGAGACCGAGCCAGCGCCAGCTTCCTTTACCCTGTTCGGCTTCCCGGATCAGACTGCCGAGACCACCCACGCAGCCATCAAGATCCCGTATCTGATGGGGATCATCGCTACCCGCTCCATCGACGAGGCGGTGACCGGCCTCAAGGATATCAAGGTGCAGAACGAGGCGCGCATTCGTAGCGGCATGGTGGCGGCCGAGGCCCTCGACCAGATCCGGCAGGGCGATGACACCCCGGCCAACCGCGCCCGCTTCGAGCAGCACGGCAAGGATCTCGGCTACGGCATGCTGCTGACCCCCTATGCCAGCAATATCGCCAAGGCCGGTGAGGCGGAGATCGCCAAAGCGGTCGATGACTCCATCCCGCCGGTGGCGCCGCTGTTCTGGGGCTTTCGGGTGATGGTGGGGCTTGGTGTCACCATGCTGGGGCTGATGGTGATGAGCTTTGTTCAGCTCTGCCGCAACCGGCTGCAAGACTCGCCACGGCTGCTCAAGACCCTGCTCTGGAGCATTCCGCTGCCCTGGATTGCCATCGAGGCGGGCTGGCTGGTGGCCGAACTCGGCCGTCAACCCTGGACCATCAGCGACGTGCTGCCGGTCTCGGCCTCGGTCTCTTTGCTTCAGCCGGGCCAACTCTGGTTCAGCCTGATTGCCATCTGTTCCATCTACACCCTGTTGCTGGTGGTGGAGCTCTTCCTGCTGCGACATGTGATCCGCAAGGGGCCAGCCATTCTCCATACCGGCCGCTACAGCGGTGAACAACCCGAACTTGCGAGGATCGCCTGATGGATTACGCAACCCTGAAACTCATCTGGTGGGCGCTGGTGCTCTTTATGATGGTCGGTTTTATCGTGATGGATGGCTTCGATCTCGGCATCGCCATGCTGCTGCCGGTGGTGTCGAAAGATGACGACGACCGCCGTCTGGTGATCAACAGCGTGGGGCCGGTGTGGGAGGGTAATCAGGTGTGGCTGATTGCCGGTGCCGGTGCCCTGTTCGCCGCCTGGCCGCTGGTCTATGCCGCCGCCTTCTCGGGGCTTTATATCCCCATGGTGGTGCTGCTGCTCGGGCTCTTTCTGCGTCCGGTCGGCTTTGACTATCGCAGCAAGCTGGCCGATCCGGTGTGGCGCCGCTGGTGGGATCGGGCGCTGGTGGCCGGTGGCTTGATACCGGCGCTCATCCTCGGTGCGGCTATCGGTCTGGTGATGGAGGGGCTGCCGTTTCGCTTCGACACGGCGCTGCGTCTGCACTATGGCGCCTTCGACTTCCACTGGGGCTGGCTGCTCTCGGTGCTGGCCACCGCCATCACCTTGCTGTTGCTGCATGGCGCCGGTTTTCTGCAAGCCAAGGTGACCGGCACCCCTGCGCTGCGCGCACGGGGGATTGCCATCCTGCTGGCCCCGCTGGTGAGCCTCTGCTACCTGCTGGCCGGCTGGCATCTGGTGGATCTGCAAGGGTTTCAGTTGACCGGTATGGGCACGCAACCCTTTGACCCGAATGCCGCCATCAGCCCGCTGATGAAGGGGGTGATCCCCCACGCCGGAGGCTGGCTGCGCAACTACTTTGACTATCCGCTGCTGTGGCTGGTGCCGATCATCGGGACGCTGGCGCCGCTGGTGAGCGGGATTGCCTCCTGGCTGGAGCGGGGCCGAATTGCGCTGCTGGCCAGCGCCATCGCCTGCGCCGCCATGCTCTGCTCGGTAGCCATCGCCCTGTTCCCCTTCGTGCTGCCTTCATCCCTCGATGCGGTCAGCAGCCTGACCCTGTGGGACAGCACCTCCAGCTACAAGACCCTGGCCATTATGTTCGGCCTCGTGCTGGTGCTGATGCCGATCAATCTGGGCTACACCGGCTGGGTCTATCGAGTGGTGCGCGGCAAGCTCGACCGTGCCCGCATCAAGCGCGATAGCCATCAACTCTACTGACCTCAAGGGATCTGCTATGTGGTACTTCACCTGGATTTTGGGCCTCGGATTCGCCCTGCTGCTGGGCCTGTGCAACCTGCTCTGGCTGGAAGCGCGCTGGCAGGCGGACGAACGGGACGGTAACTGACGGCGGGGGGCTCGCGCCCCGCCATGGCCGGTGGCTGGCGTTCACTCGTCGCCATCGGCCCCTCTATCCCCCCTCTTTAAACGACACAAACGACACAAACGACACAAACGACACACTTTCAACCGACAACCAACCGACAGGTAATTGTGATGAAACAGAGATTGAAAGCGGTGGCGCTGGCCATCGGGTGCGCGCTCACCGTCGCCCCGGCCTGTGCCGAACCGGTACAACTGACGCCACTGGATAAAACCTTCACCCTGCAGGTGCTCGGCAGTGGCGGCCCCATCTCCGACGACCTGCGTGCCTCCTCCAGCGAGGTGATCTGGTGGAAGGGGAAATCCCGCATCCTGATCGATGCCGGTGGCGGCGTCTACCTGCGCTTCGGCCAGGCGGGGGCCAAGCTCGAAGAGGTCGATTTTATCGGCATCACCCACTTTCACACCGATCATGTGACCGACCTGCCCGCCCTGCTCAAGGGGGCCTACTTCTTCGAGCGCAGCGATCCGCTGGATCTGGCGGGGCCAGAGGCCGGCTCGGCCTTCCCCAGCATGAGCGGCTACTTTGATGCCCTCTTCAACAAGGACAAGGGCGCTTATGCCTACCTGAGCGGCTTCAAGGATGGCACCGATGGCCTCTTCCCCATCACCTTGCACGATGTGCCCTACCAGAGCCCGCAGCCCCACACCGTCTATCAGCAGGATGGGCTGACCATCACCGCCCTCGGCATCCCTCACGGTGACGTGCCCTGTCTGGCCTATCGCATCGAGAGCGCCGAGGGAACCATCGTTATCTCTGCAGATCAGAACGGCAGCAACCCGGCCTTTGTGCCGTTTGCCAAGGGGGCCGACATTCTGGTGATGCCGCTCGCCATCCACGAAGGGGCCGACCCTGTCTCCGCCTCGCTTCACGCCAAGCCGTCGGTGGTGGCCAAGATTGCCGCCGAGGTGAACCCCAAGCTGCTGGTGCTCAACCACTGGATGGGGGTCGGCCTCAATCACAAGAAAGAGGCGATGGCCATCGTCAAACAGCAGTTCCACGGCCAGATCGTGGCCGCCCGCGATCTCTCCAGCTACCCCGTTTCATCCGTCAAGGAGTCCGCCCATGAGTAACTCAAGCAGCAACAAAACCACCGGCAAACTGACCCTCTCCATCGCCATGACCAGCCTGATTGCCCTCACTCCGGGGCTGGCGCTGGCGGCCACCCCGAGCGATGCGCCGGTCAAGGCCGCCCCCAGCGAACAGCACGGCGGCAAGTGTGCGGCGGGCAAGTGCGGCACCGAGAAGCGCTTCGAGAAGCAGGCCCTCGACAGTGATCCGCAGGGGCGGCTGGTGCGCGCTCGCGATGGCAAGTGTGGCGTGGTGGGAGAGGGGATTGATGGCAATACATCCAGCCAGGGCAGCAAGATGACGGAGGGGGTATGCGGCCAATAAGCTCCCGCAGTCGGGGGATCGGGCTGCGTCAGGAGCATCTGGATGCGCTCTGCTCCGGCCCCGTCCGCCCCGGCATCGACTTTCTCGAGCTGGCGCCGGAGAACTGGATGGCCATCGGCGGCGCCAGGCGCGAGCAGTTGCACCGGATCGCCGAGCGGTACCCGCTGGTGGCCCACGGCCTCAGCCTCTCCCTCGGCGATTGCCAGCCCCTCAATCGCACCCTGCTCAGCCAGATCCGCACCTTTCTGGACGAGTTCGGCATCGAGATCTACAGCGAGCACCTGAGCTTTTCCCGCGACCAGCAGGGTTATCTCTACGAACTGCTACCGGTGCCGCGCCAGTGGGAGAACATCCCCTATCTGGCCGAGCGGATCGCGCAGGTGCAGGAGGCGCTGGCCCGCCCGCTGGTGCTGGAAAATATCTCCTACTACCACGGCTATGACCACGAGATGCCGGAGGAGGATTTTCTCGCCGAGCTGGTGGCGCGCAGCGGCTGCGAGCTGTTGCTCGATATCAACAACGTCTTTGTGAACAGCCGCAACCACGGTTACTGCCCCAAGCGGATGATTGCCGGGCTGCCGAGCAGTGCGATCAGCTATTTTCATATCGCCGGTCATCTGGAAGAGGCGGATGGCACCTTGCTGGATACCCATGGCAAACCGGTGTGCGAGGCGGTGGTAGCGCTGGCCCGTTATACGGTGCAGACCCACGGCCTGCGCCCCCTGCTGCTGGAGCGGGATCACCATCTGCCACCGCTGGCAGAGCTGGAGGCCGAGCTGGCGCGGGTGCACGGCGCCTGTTGCGAGGCGATCGACAGTCAGGTGCGGGAGGTGCGTTATGGGTAGACGGTTATCTCTGATCACTGCGCCCAAAACGGCGCCGCAGCGGATGCAGCTGCAGACCGCCTGGCTGGCGAGCCGGGTGCGGCTGCCGCAGGATGGCATCGCCAGCCACTATGCCCGCAGCGTGCGTGCCAATGTGGAGTCGGTGCTGGAGAGTGCCTTTGTGCTCACCCACGCTCATTGGGCGCCGGTGGACAGGTGGCTGCTGGTGGAGGGCTTTGTTATCCAGCACGGCGCCGAGACCCCCGAGTTTCACCATATCGCCACCGAGTTTGTCCGCTATGTGCAGCATCGCCACAGTGAGGGCTCTCTCAACTGGCCCAAGCAGCGGCTGGCGCTGCTGGAGTACGAGTGGGCCTGCCTCTGTGTCGAGATTGATGAAGGGGTGGTGCCGCAAGTTATATCGGGGGTTGAGGTGACGGCGGAGAGTCCGCTTGTGCTCAATCCCACCCTGCAACTGCTTGAGCTCCCCTTTGCCATTCGTCGCAGCGGCGTGGTGCCGACCCGGCAGGGCAACCACTTCTATGGCCTGTTTCGCAGCCCGGAGCATCAGGTGGTGACCCAGCGGTTGCGCGAATGGGACGTGGCGCTGATCCAGTTGCTGCAACAGCAACCGGGGATCACCCAAGCCGCGTTCCTGCAACAGGTACAACAGGTTCGCAGCGACTTTGATCTGAGCGAGTGGGCACGCCATTTTCACCGGCTGGGTCTGCTGACCTTGCCCGTCGGTGAGCGCCAGACTGGCACTCCCTTGCCCTCATTTAGCAAACACCAAGGAGAATTCCCATGAACAACACCCTGATCCAGTGGTACGAGCGGGCGGTAGCCCAGTGCAAGCGGCTCGATTTTCTGGCCCTGCTGGCCATTCGCCTCTATCTCATTCCGGTCATCTATGTGGGGGCCCACTCCAAGGTGATGGGGTTTGCCGGCACGGTCGCCTGGTTTGGTGCCCCGGTCTCGGAAGGAGGGCTCAACCTGCCGTTCCCGACCCTGCTCGCCTTTCTGGCGGCGGGCACCGAGGTGCTGGGTTGCATCTGCATCGCCCTTGGCCTCTTTACCCGCATCATGGCCATTCCCACCATCTTTCTGATGAGCGTGGCGAGTGCCATGGTGCACTGGAAGCACGGCTGGGATGCCATCGCCACCGGCAGCATGGAGGCCACCTTGCGCCTCAACGGCTTTATCGAGTGGCTGGCGGCGAACTTCCCCGGTCGTTACAACTACATCACGGAGCTCGGGGATCCCGTGATGCTCAACAACGGGATGGAGTTTGCCGCCACCTACTTCGTGATGCTGCTGGTGCTGCTGGTTTACGGCGGGGGCCGCTACGTCAGCCTCGACTACTGGCTCAAACGTGCCGTGACCGGCAAAGCAGGCGTGCAACAGGCGGCATAAGGCTTGCCCACGGATAACAAAAACCATAACGACAGAGCGTGAAAAACAGCGAGCGGCCGAGGGCCGCTCGCTGTTTTTGTGCTGTGTGGGGAGAGTGTCAGCTGCGTCAGCCGCTACTGGTAGCGGCCGACTGCGATGGGGGACTCCTGCTCAATCTGGCCAAGGCGCTCGGCCCACTGAGCGAGCCAGGCTTCCCGCTCTTCTTGCGAGACCCGCACCGGTGCATAACAGATATGGGGGCGCTGCACATCGAAGCCGACAAATTGCAGGATCCCGCGCTGGATGGGGCGCAGCACCCCGTCGATATCGCCGTTGAAGCCGTCGGGCAGATAGGTCTCGGTAGGGCCGCCGGTGGTGAGGCTCAGCAACGCCCGCTTGCCGCGAAACTTGCCGCTCTCGTAGATATGACCCTGACCGTAGACCCGCCCCATGGCAAAGACTCTATCCACCCACCCCTTGAGGATGGCGGGCAGACCAAACCACCAGAGCGGGAACTGGAAGATCAGCAGATCGGCCGCCTCCAGCTTTTGCATCTCCTGCTCCAGCAGCGGGGCGAAGCTGCCCTGCTCGGTGGCAGCCAGCTCTTCAAGCTGCAGCTTGAGAAAATCGGGATCGCTGGCGGCGGTGAAGTTGCGCCGATCCGAGACGGGATCAAAGCCCATGGCATAGAGATCGCTGGTCATCACCGTGTGGCCCGCCTGCTCCAGCGCCCTGATGGCGTGGCAGAAGAGGGCACCGTTGAAACTTTTGGGTTCGGGATGGGCATAGACGATAAGCACCTTCATAACAGACTCCGTGGCAAATGATGCGAGGGTGACAGGCTTGGTTACTGAAAAAGTGACTGAAACAGTTGCTGAAATAGTTGCCGGGTTGACGCTGTGTCACAGCATAGAAGCCTGCCGCACCGATTGCAGCAGGCGCCACGCCCTTGCGTGACGCCTGCTGGCGCAGCTTATGCCTGACAGGCGGCGAGCCGGACGGCTTCGCGGCGCTCGCTGACATGGGTCAGTCCGTAGGCCAGCAGTACGATAAGGGCGCCGATCCAGGGGGTGTGCATCAGGCCGAGGTGCTCCACCACCAGGCCACCGACGACGGAGCCCAGCGCGATGCCAACGTTGAAGGCGGCGATATTGAGGCCGGAGGCCACATCCACCGCCTTGGGGGTGTGCAGCTCGGCCTGTTTGACCACCAGCACCTGCAGACCCGGCACGTTGCCGAAGGCAAAGGCGCCCCACACCAGCACGGTCAGCACGGCCAGCACCGGATGGGGGGCGGTGAAGGTGAGGGCCAGCAGCACCAGCGCCAGACCGGCAAACAGCAGCTTGAGCGCCGGCAGGGGACCCATCTTGTCGGCCAGCTTGCCACCCCAGATATTGCCGATGGCGACCGATACCCCGTACACCAGCAGGATCAGGCTCACCGCACCGGCGCTAAAGCCGCTCACCTGCTGCAGGATGGGGGCGAGGAAGGTGAAAGCGGTGAAGGCGCCGCCATAACCGAGGGCGGTCTTGGCGTAGACCAGCAGCAGCGGCTTCTTGGTCAGTACCGAGAGTTGCTCGCGGATGGTCGAGGCTGCTCCCTTGGGCAGGTTGCCCGGGATCAGCAGCAGGCTACCCACCATGGCGATGAGGCCCAGCAGGCTTACCACCAGAAAGGTTTCACGCCAGCCAAAGACCTGACCAATCCAGGTGCCGAGCGGTACGCCTGTCACCAGCGCCACGGTAAGGCCGCTGAACATGATGGCGATGGCGCTCGCTGCCTTCTCTTTGGCCACAAGACCCGTGGCGATGGTGCTGCCTACCGAAAAGAAGACCCCGTGCGCCAATCCGGTCAGGATGCGGGCCACAATCAGGCTCTCGTAACCGGGGGCCTGCCAGGCCAGCAGGTTGCCGGCGGTAAAGAGCGCCATCAGCCCTACCAGCAGCCACTTGCGCGGCACCTTGCCGGTCAGCGCTGTGAGCACGGGGGCGCCGATGGCTACGCCAAGGGCATAGAGGCTGACCAGAAGGCCCGCCGAGGGAAGCGAGACATTGAGCTGCTCGGCAATGGTGGGGATAAGCCCCACGATCACAAATTCGGTGGTGCCGATCGCAAAGGCACTCAGGGTAAGGGCAAATAACGCCAGTGGCATAACAACTCCTTGGTTAGGGACTCCCGACGGGAGAATGGCGCCAGTATGCCGATGGGTTTTGTTGGCAAAAATGACGGTGATATCAAATTACTTTTGCCAAATAAGCAGCAATGGCAATGAGTGGGAGGAGATTGTGTTGCCCGATGCGTGAGCGCAACGCAGTGATCTGCCTCGCAGAACGGGATGACCGCTGCTCCTTTTCTGAGCTTGCTTAAGCTCCAGTACAAGCTGGCCGCCATAGGATTTTCCCTGTGAACCCCGTGTGTGTTGAACCCATGTGCGCCGGTGTTGTGATGGCCGTGCGCTTTCATCTACAGGCAATAGACAGGCAATATCCAGCTGACAGGTAACATGATGACATTGAACCGACTCTCCTCTCTTTTGCTGCTGTGCGTCGCCTTTGCGGTACAGGCTGGCCAGAGCGATCCCCTCTCTGCCTGGAATGACACGGCGGCCAAGCAGGCGATCACCCGCTGGGTGACCAATGCCACCGATCAGCAGCAGGCCACTTTTATTCCGCCAGAGAAGCGCCATGTGGTGTTTGACAATGACGGCACCCTCTGGCCGGAAGCGCCCATGACCTATCAGCTGCAGTTTGCGATGGACGAGATCAAGCGCCTGGCACCGGAACACCCGGAGTGGAAGGCCGACCCCATCGTCGTGGCAGTGCTGAACAACGACCTCAAGGCCGTGGCCAAATCGGGGGAGAAGGGGCTCGCCAAGCTGGTGGGGCTGACCCACAGCGGCATGACCACCACCGAGTTTGCCGAGCGGGTCACTCGCTGGGTCAACAGCAGCAAGGATCCCCGTTTTGGCTGCCACTACGATCAACTCGGGTATCTGCCGATGAAGCAACTACTGGGGTATCTGCGTGACAATGGCTTTCAGACTTGGATTGTCTCCGGCGGCGGCGTCGATTTTATGCGGGTGATGTCCGAGCAGATGTATGGCATCCCACCCCAGCAGGTGATTGGCTCCTTTACCCTCGGCGAGTTTGCCCTGACCGGGGAGGGCAGCGAGATCCGCAAGACCATGAACGGCGCCTATTTCGATGACAGCAAGGCGAAACCGGCCGCCATTCACCTCTTTATGGGGCAGCGTCCGGTCGGCGCCTTTGGTAACAGCGATGGCGACGTGCCCATGCTGCAATACACCTCGACTAACCCGGATTACCACACTTTTGGTCTGCTGGTGCACCACACCGATGCCAAGCGCGAATATGCCTACGACAGTCATCCGCCTGCCAGTGGCAAACTGATCGATGGGCTGGTGCAGGCAAAAGCACGGGGTTGGGTGGTGGTCGATATGAAATCAGACTGGAAGCAAGTGTTCGATCCCGCCCTTTGCCAGAACGCGCCCTGATTGCGGGGCTGCATCTGGCATCAATATGGCGGTTGGACGTTCAGCAAGCGCTGCAAAGCGTGAGGCAAGAAAAGAGACAGGGAGAGCATGATGCTCTCCCTGTTTTATCTGGCTTGCTGGCGAGCCAGCCTTTCTTTCGCGTCAGTCCCATGCGGGGGCAAAGTCGGGATTGGCGCAGCGCTCGCCCCGATCCAGCGTGGCGATGGCGGCCATCTCCTCGCTGCTCAAGGTGATATCGAGAGCGGCCAGATTGGCGGCCTGATTCTCCCGCTTGGTGGAGCTCGGGATCACTGTCATCTCCTGCGCCAGCAGCCAGGCCAGCGACACCTGCGCCGCCGATACCCCGTGGCGCTTGCCAATCTCCATCAAGAGCGGCTCGGCGAGCACCTTGCCATAGGCGAGCGGCATATAGGCGGTGACGGCGATACCCTGGGCTTTACAGAACTCGACCACCTTGCGGTTTTGCAGCAGGGGATGAACCTCGATCTGCTGGTGAGCGATGGCCCCTGGCCCCAAAATCTCGATAGCCTGTTTGAGCTGGGCCACGGTGAAGTTGGAGACCCCGATCTCCCGGGTCAGGCCTTGTGTTTTGGCCTCGGCCAGCTGCTCCAGATAGACTACCATCGGCACCTCATCCTTGGGGGAGGGCCAGTGGATCAGCGCCAGATCCAGATAGTCGGTGCCCAGTTTTTCCAGGCTCACCTCAAGGCTCGGGATCAGCTTGCCCGGGCCAAACTCGCTGGTCCACACCTTGGTGGTCAGGTAGATCTCGTGACGGGCAACAGTGCTGCGGGTCAGCACGTCGCCGACCTCGGCTTCGTTGTCATAGATCTGGGCGGTATCGATATGGCGATAGCCCAGCTCCAGACCGTTGGTCAGGGTGGCAAGCAGCGGCTCGCCCTTCAGGCGGAAGGTGCCCAGACCCATGGGTGGCATATTGATCATCTCGTTCCTCAATGGGGTGGTGGTTGGCCCTTGACGGGCTGAATGGTAAGCGGCGTAAGGGCCAGTCAGGCGCCCAGCGGCTGATAGCGGCGAATGGTGCTGCTGGCAAACCAGGGCTCGGCCTTGGCGACAAATTCGGTAAAGTGGGGCTGCCCCTGATGGGCAGTGAGGGCCGCTTCGCTCTCCCACACTTCGTAGAGCATCCAGCTGTTTGGATTGTCCAAGTCCTGATGCAGCTGATAGCGTTGGCAGCCCGCCTCTTGCAAGGTGGCCGCAATCAGTGGCTCAAGGGCGGCGCGAAACTGGGGGGCGAATTCGGGTTTGGCTTCAAGCTGGGCAATCACAATCACGGGTGATGACATCTGAGCCTCCTTGGCAAAAACGAAGGGTCAGTATGCCTGCCGTGACTTGCTGGAAACAGGGCGCTGGTCGCAAAACAGTATTGGGGGGAGAGCAGCAATAGCAGTAGTGAGAAATTTTTATGAATGATTGTCTGAATTTGTAGTCAACACCCCTGTTTCTGCATGAGTCACCAGCTCACCTTCGCTGATTGCGCGTTCAATGGCAAACCACCTAAAACCCGCAAAGAGATATTACTGGCCCGTATGGACGCTTTGATCCACTGCTTATCTCACAGTGAGGGCACAACTGTGAGATCATCTGGTGAACTACTTGATTGAACGTCCAAGCTATGGCCAATCACTACAAGGCTGCCATGATGGCCGGATGAAGCTTTTTTGCGATCACCATGCCAAGGAAAATGGAGGCAAATAGAGGGAGAGGATCCCAGCTTCGTCGATAGCTGCGCCAGTTGCCATTGTGGTGGCGGAAAAGCCTGTAGGCGAGAACCAAGAGGCCAATGGCGGTTTGGATGAGGCAGTTAATTGAAAAGCTGATAAAAAATTTAACGAAATCTGGCAAGGTGAGAGTCCGAGTCTGTGAAAGTGTGCTCTTCAGAGCCTGTATTGCACCCAGTTTCAATCGGCAGCAGGAGCTTTAACCTTCTTCTCTGTGCCTTCACTGATGTGCTGGTGCTTCAACTGCTCCCATGGGGTCAATCCAAGCTGCCGGCGCTTGAGCCAGAGTCCAATTAAGGTGAAAAGACCAAATACGCCAGCGAACATGGCTGTGTTGAACAGGGCTGATAAAAGATCCCTTCCCTCTGGATGCCAGACGAATGTCCACATAATCAGACCCCATAACGGCGCAATAGAGAGGCCGGAACAGAGGAAATTGGTAAGCCAGCCCGCGTAATAAGGCGGCTTGACGGGGACGCCGAGTTTACGCAGCAATTTGAACAGCCACGGATTGTAGTGAAATTCCTTGAGGCCACTGTCAGCCAGTAGTTGATGGGCAATAGCCAGCCGTTCTTCAAACTCCATTAATGTATCTCCTTGATAACATGGCTTCATACGATTCCTTTTGATTGCATTCTACTGATTAAACAGGATGAGAGATAGTGATTCTCTCTGGTTATTTCTCTTCGAAAAACAAGATCGTCTCTCTGAGCACGCTTGCCAATCCACAGCGGCTGCGCCTATAAAGACCCATTACTCTTGTCCGGATAACAGCAATGAAGACCCATTCTGATGAGCTGACCCTGTTTGTGGCGGTGGTGGAGGCGGGCAGTTTTCGCCAGGCGGCGGAGAACCTCGGCATGGATAACTCTGTGGTGAGTCGCGGTATCAAGCGGCTGGAGGAGAAGCTCTCCACCGTGCTGCTCAATCGCACCACCCGCCGGGTCAGCCTGACCGAGGAGGGGAGCTGGTTCTATCAGCGGGCGGTGAAGATCCTGACCGAGATGAGCGAGGCGGAGGGGCATCTGCTGATGCGCCGGGAACAACCCGAAGGGGTGTTGAGAGTCGATGCGGCCACCCCCTTTATCCTGCACCGGCTGGTGCCGATCATCGGCGAGTTTCGCCGCCGCTACCCTGCCATCGAGTTGCAGCTGCACAGCTCGGAGGGCTTTATCAATCTGATGGAGCGGCGGGTGGACATGGCCATCCGCATCGGCGAGCTGACCGACTCCTCCCTGCGCGCGCTGCCCCTTGGCCGTTCGCGGCTGCGGCTGCTGGCCTCTCCCGGCTATTTGAGCGAGCGCGGCACCCCGCGCCAACCGGCGGATCTGCTGAGCGGTCACGAGCTGCTCGGCTTTTTGCATCCCGATCACCTCAACCACTGGCCGCTGCTCAGTGCCGAGCAGGGGGATCGCTTTGCCATTACCCCCAGCCTGCGAGCCAGCAGCGGCGAAACCTTGCGTCAGCTGGCGTTGGCGGGGCAGGGGATCGTCTGTCTGTCAGATTTCATGACCGGGCCGGATCGGGAGAGCGGCGCGCTGGTGGAGGTGCTGGCCCGCAGTAACAGCGGCGCCTCGCGCCCCATCAATGCAGTCTTCTACTCCGATGCCCAGCGGGATATCCGACTGCGGGTCTGGCTCGATTTTCTCAAAGAGCAGTTGGGCAGCTATACCCTGTAGTTCAGGTTGGTTTGTGCGGTTTGTTTGAACGGTTCGTCGCTGCGGTTTGCTTGGCGAAGAACAAGCCGAGCCTTCGTTGCGGCCAATCAGCATTAGCTAGGTGGCAGATAAACAGACGGCCGACTTGAGGGTCGGCCGCCGGTTCGGGAAGGTGTGTGAGCTGAAGCGCAGTTAGCGGGGCAGTTTGCCCCATACCCGGCTGAGCAGGGCGCCGCCGATCACCGGTGGAATGGCCAGCAGCAGGGTCCACTGCCAGGAGAGGCCGCCGACGGTGGCGGCCAGTACGATGCAGGTGAGCACCACCAGTTGGGCCACCATCATCAGGAAGGTGCCTTCGCGGGGGGTCAGTGTCTCTTTTTGAGTGGCGACGTGGGCTACGGGCGCTTGATTGGTGGTCGGTTTCATGGCGATATCCCTCTGTTGAGTCTGATATCACTAAGCAATGGCCATTCCACATTTTTTCATGTTAATTATCAATGCCTTGCGATTTTTGTCGTCATTCCCGTTTCGAGAGCGCAGGCAAAATGATTTGCAAAATGAAAACGCCACCCTGTGGTGGCGTCTTGGTTATTGAGAGGGAGAGAGGGAAGCGCCGGGCCTAGCCAATCCGGTATTGGCGGATCTGCTCGTCGATGGCTTTGGCCAGTTCGAACAGTTCGCGGCTGGCGGCATTGCTCTCCTGCGCGTGTTCCCGCTGGTGTTCGGCCACCATGGCCAGCTCGTCAAGCGCAGTTCTGGCTTGCCCCATCTGTTGATTCTGCGCCTGCGCCAGTAAGCTGATCTCGTTGATCTCGAGGGCGGTCTGGTTGATTTGGCTGGTGGCATCCACCAGCACCTCTCTGGCCTGATGCATCCGGTTGTATCCCTCTTCGCTCAGGTTGCGGGAGTCTGCCATCGAGCTGCTGGCCTGCCGGGTTCCCTCCTGCAGGCGCAAGATAAGATCCTGCACATCCTTGGTGGCGGTCTGGGTACGCACCGCCAGCTGGCGTACCTCGTCGGCCACCACCGCAAAGCCCCGTCCCATATCCCCCGCACGGGCCGCTTCGATGGCCGCATTGAGGGCCAGCAGGTTGGTCTGGTTCGAGACATCGCGGATGAGATTCATGATCTGGGTAATGTTGTTGCTGTCTTTCACCACCTCATCGAGCAGCGCCGAGGAGCTGCCGATGCTGCTGCGCAAGCTGTCGAGTTGCGCGGCGCTCTGGGTCACATCCTGCTCGATGCTGAGCATATGGTTGGCGATGCGTTGGGTTACGTCGTTGACCCCTTCAGAGCGGCTGGCGATCTGCTCGGCGTTGTCGCCGATGGTGGTGACCACAGTGGTCAGCTCCTGAATGCTCTGGGCCTGCTGGCATGCTTCTCCTGCCAGTGCCTGGGCCTGTTGCATGGATTGGGACGACTGCGCGGAGAGGGCGCTGCCTGACTGCTGGAAGCGGGAGAAGCTCTGGTTCAGGCTCAGGATCAGCTGATTGAAACTCTGGGCCATCATGCCCAGCTCCGACTCGTCAGAGAAGTCGAGGCGGGTCGCCAGATCCCGATCGGCGGTGATGTGATGCATGCCATCGGCTGCCTGACGAATCGGGCGACTGATGGAGTGAGCCAGCCAGGCGGAGGCCAGCATGGCGATCCCGCCGATGGCGAGCGATACCATGATGATGAGCTGGCGGGATTCCTGCAGGCCCTCTTCCAGCTCGGCGCTGTTGATCTCGCCAATCAGCAGCCGGTTAAGGGTGGGGATGTAACGTACCGCGATGAGGTAGGTTTGCCCCTCCAGTGTTAGCGCCTCTACGGCCACCTGTTCCCGGGCATTGGGAATAAGCCGTTTGACGGTATCGAGGAAGGATTGCTGGTGGTGGGCGGCCCCCTCCACCTCCTGCTCGGGGTGGATCTCGATATTGCCCTCCATGTCCGCCAGATAGACCTGACCGCTCTTGCCGATCCGGTAGCCGCTAATGAGCTTGCTCAGGGCACTCATGTCGATGGAGGTACCTGCCACCGCCAGGGTCTTGCCCTCGTGGGTGACGGCGGTGTTGATATAGAGGGAGGCGCGCTTGTCAAAATCCGAGATGTCGAGGTTCAGCTCATAGGGTTTGCTGCGTTTGAGAAAGCCGAAAAACCACCCATCTTTCGGGTCTGATTCGCTCAGCGATTTCTGGGCGATGGGGCCGCCGCTGAAGTTGATCAGGGTGTTGCTCTGGCGGGGGGCGATAAAGACGTTGCCGCCGATCCGCCGTTGCAGATCCTCAAAGTAGCGCTCCATGGCGGGCCACTCTTGTTCTGGCATGCCAGCGGTCAGCCAGTCGATGACAAAACGGTTGCTGGCCAGCGCCTGCGCCTCGGTCAGGTGCTGGATAAGCTGCGCTGTCAGCTGGTTGGCAATGCGATCCACACTGCTTGGCAGCTCGTAGCGTTCGACCCGCTGCTGGGCCTGACTGTGGGATATCTGCTCGAGGATCAAGGTGATGCAGCTGATGGCGATGGCCATCAGTATCGCTACGCCAGCGAGGATCCGGGTGCGGATCCCGAGCCCTGACCAGAGTGAGTGCAGTGTAAAACGGTGTATCGCCCTCTCCATATCGCTCTCCTCATAAATAAGGTCGCATATGCGACCCAGATGATGATTATAGATAGATAACTCAATTGCGTTGTGGTGGATGATGACAACAGAGGGCGGCAGAAAAACAGGAGGGAGCAATGAGCGGGGAAGGGGGGCAGAAAGCGGCAAGGGAAAGCATAAAAAGAGAGGCCGACATAGCGGTCGGCCTCTTGGGTGTTTATCTCAACGGAATGTCGGGTGCCCGATCAATCCTCTTCAGCCCAACGGCGTGAACGCTCAACCGCTTTTTGCCAGCCGCTGTAACGTTTGGCGCGATCGTCTCTGTCCATCTGCGGGATGAACTCGCGGTCCACGCTGAATTTGTCTTCCAGCTCGTCCGAGCTCTTCCAGAAGCCGACTGCCAGACCTGCCAGGAAGGCGGCGCCCATGGCGGTAGTCTCGATGCGGGTCGGACGTACCACCGGGGTGTGCATCATGTCAGCCTGGAACTGCATCAGGAAGTCGTTGGCTACGGCGCCGCCGTCTACTTTCAGCGCTGCCAGCTTGATGCCGGAGTCCTGCTGCATGGCATCCAGCACATCGCGGCTCTGATAGGCGATGGATTCCAGCGCTGCACGGATGATGTGGTTGCGGTTGGCGCCACGGGTCAGGCCGACCATGGTGCCGCGAGCATACGGATCCCAGTAGGGCGCACCCAGACCGACGAAGGCAGGCACCAGATAGACGCCGTTGGTGTCACCCACCTTGGAGGCGAAGTAGTCGGTATCGCGGGCATCGTGAATGATCTTCAGCTCGTCACGCAGCCACTGGATGGTGGCGCCGCCCATGAACACTGCACCTTCCAGCGCGTAGTTCACTTCCCCTTTCGGGCCGATGGCAACGGTAGTCAGCAGGCCGTTGCTGGAGCGAACCGGCTCGGTGCCGGTGTTCATCAGCATGAAGCAGCCGGTGCCGTAGGTGTTCTTGGCCATCCCTTTTTCAAAGCAGAGCTGGCCGAACAGGGCAGACTGCTGGTCACCGGCAATACCGGCGATGGGGATGCGGGAGCCGCCGCCACGGGTGGTGTAGCCATAGACCTCGGAAGATGGTTTCACTTCCGGCAGCATTGACATGGGGATGCCCAGCTCGTCCAGCATCTTCTCGTCCCACTTCAGCTCGCGGATGTTGTAGAGCATGGTACGGGAGGCGTTGGTCGGGTCGGTGACGTGCACTTCGCCATTGGTCATCTTCCAGACCAGCCAGGTATCGATGGTGCCGAACAGCAGCTCACCGTTCATCGCTTTCTCGCGGGCACCTTCCACATTGTCGAGGATCCACTTCACCTTGGTACCGGAGAAGTAGGCATCCAGCACCAGACCTGTGTTTTCGCGAACGTACTCTTCCAGACCGCGCGCTTTCAGCTCTTCGCAGATGGCGGCGGTGCGGCGGCACTGCCAGACGATGGCGTTGTAGATGGGCTTGCCGGTGGCCTTTTCCCATACCACTGTGGTTTCACGCTGGTTGGTGATACCGATGGCGGCGATCTCTTCGCTGCGCAGGCCGGTCTTGGCCAGCACTTCGGTAAAGACGGAGGATTGGGTCGCCCAGATCTCCATCGGGTCGTGCTCTACCCAGCCCGCTTTCGGGTAGTGCTGGGTGAATTCGCGCTGGGAGGTACCGACAATGTTGGCATCCTGATCAAACACGATGGCGCGGGAAGAGGTGGTTCCCTGGTCCAGAGCGACGACATATTTCTTTTCAGCAGACATGATGTTCTCCACGTTTCTATTTTCCACGTTTTTATACGTTGGAGGGGGCCGCTCTTATGCGGCAGCCTCTTCTTTGGCGGTTTGGGTCGCTTGCTCGGTGGTGACGACACGGTTGCCCGGGACGCAGGGAGCCAGCACTTTGACATACAGAGCGGTACCAATCTGGGCGCCAACGATGGGGCCAAGGATCGGAACCCAGAAGTAGGGGTTGTCACGACCACCGGTCAGGGCAACATCACCCCAGCCAGCAAAGAACGCGAACAGTTTCGGACCAAAGTCACGGGCCGGGTTCATGGCAAAACCGGTTAACGGGCCAAGGGAGGCGCCGATCACCGCGATCAGGATACCGATCAGCAGAGCGGCTGCGAAACCTTTGGGAGCGCCGTTGTTGTTGTCACCCAGCGCCATGATGCCCAGCATCAGGACGGCGGTGATCACCAACTCGACGGCAAAAGCTTGCATATTGGTCAGCAGGGCATTGGGGTAGGTGGAGAAGATCCCGGCGGTGCCGAGGCTCTCGACGCTGCCGCGCACCACGTTATGGGTCACTTCCCACTGGGTGAAAAGGTTACCATAAAGGAAATAGACAAGGGCGGCGAAGCAGAAGGCACCGGCCATCTGGGCGATGATGTAGGGTACCACTTTGCGCTTGTCGAACCCGCAGAAGGTCATCAGCGCCAGGGTTACAGCCGGGTTGAGGTGGGCACCTGAAATGCCGCCGGTCACATAGATGGCGATGGCCACACCCAGACCCCAGGTAATGGAGATTTCCCACTGCCCGAAGTTGGCGCCTGCCAGCACCAGTGCCGCCACACATCCGACGCCGAAAAATATCAGCAGGCCGGTTCCGATAAACTCGGCGATGCACTCGCCAAGCAGGGTATTGGGTCTTTGTATGCTCATACTTTTGTTCCTTATATCCACCCGTAGAGGTTTGATGTTCCGTTTTATCTTTTTGTGTCTATCCGTTGCTGCCGAAAACGTTTCCTTGTTGTTTTTGCGTCTTGCGCAAACGTTATGCTCGTTTGCGCTCGTTATCGGTCGTGACAGAAAATAACCCTTCCCAATAATTTCACCATCCCCCCTCCATAGGAAATGTGGACAAGATCCCACTCATTGCTAAGAAAATGTGACGTAAAGCATCTTGATTACCGCCAGTTACCACTTAGGGGGTAGCTCACAGCCCTTGCCACACAAGGGCTGGCGCTTGCTGAGTGATTTCTCATTTGGAGCTTTTATTTGTAATAAAACTGCAATATTTGAGCATGCATCACAGATTAAATGAGCGCATATGAGCACAATAGGCTCGCTTACGAATCAGCGGACTCACATGATTCGTCGGAATGGTCAGGGCATCCTCAACCGCCCATAACAACAATAAGGAAGCAGAACATGCTTAGTCTCTTCAGGCCTGCGGCGCACATCGACAGGCTCCCGGCTGACAAGGTCGACCCCTTCTACAAACGCATGCGTTGGCAGGTGTTTTTCGGGATCTTCTTCGGTTACGCCGGCTACTATCTGGTACGGAAAAACTTCAGTCTGGCGATGCCCTATCTGATCGAGCAGGGCTTCTCCCGTGGTGATCTCGGTTTCGCGCTCTCCGGGGTCTCCATCGCTTACGGTTTGTCCAAGTTCCTGATGGGGAACGTCTCCGACCGTTCCAACGCCCGTTACTTCCTCTCCGCCGGTCTGCTGCTCTCGGCTGCCATCATGTTCATGATGGGTACCATGCACTGGGCCACCTCCAGCATTGCCATCATGTTTGTGCTGTTGTTCCTGAACGGTTGGGCACAGGGCATGGGCTGGCCGCCCTGCGGTCGCACCATGGTGCACTGGTGGTCACAGAAAGAGCGCGGTGAAGTGGTTGCGGTCTGGAACGTGGCCCACAACGTGGGTGGCGGCATGATTGGCCCGCTGTTTATCCTCGGGATGGGCTGGTTCAACGACTGGCGCAGCGCTTTCTATGTGCCTGCGGCAGCGGCGGCCGCCATCGCGGTGATCGCCTTCTTCGTGATGCGTGATACCCCGCAATCGGTCGGTCTGCCTCCCATCGAGGAGTACAAGAACGACTATCCGAAGGATTACAACGAGAGCCACGAGCAGGAGTTTTCCGCCAAGGAGATCTTCGTCAAGTACGTGCTGCACAACAAACTGCTGTGGTACATCGCGATCGCCAACGCTTTCGTTTACCTCATTCGTTACGGTGTGCTGGACTGGGCGCCAACTTACCTGAAAGAGGCCAAGCACTTCACCGTCGACAACTCCTCCTGGGCTTACTTCCTCTACGAGTGGGCCGGTATTCCGGGCACCCTGCTGTGTGGCTGGATCTCTGACAAGATGTTCCAGGGCCGCCGTGCCCCGGCCGGTATCCTGTTCATGGTGCTGGTGACCCTGGCTGTGCTGGTTTACTGGTTCAACCCGGCCGGCAACCCGACCATCGACATGATGGCGCTGGTGGCTATCGGCTTCCTGATCTACGGCCCTGTCATGCTGATCGGCCTCTATGCTCTTGAGCTGGCACCGAAGAAAGCAGCCGGTACTGCGGCAGGTTTCACCGGTCTGTTCGGTTATCTGGGCGGCGCCGTGGCAGCCAACGCCATGCTGGGTTATACCGTTGACCACTTCGGTTGGGATGGCGGCTTCATGGTGCTGACCGTCTCCTGTGTGCTCTCCATCATCCTGCTGGCGATGACCCTCAAGCATGAGAACATTGCCGTTGCGGCCAAGAAAGCGGCTGCCCATAAGGCATAAAACGTGATCCTCAGCTTATTGATCCCAAAGGGGATCAGGTAAACTGCCAAAAGGCCCCGCATCTGCCGGGGCCTTTTTTTGTCTCATCATCGGAGTGCAAGCGTGAAGCAAACCCAACGACATCTGGAGATCCTGGACGTCCTGACGCGGCAGGGATTTGTCTCGACCGACGATCTGGTGACCCACTTTGACGTCAGCCCCCAGACCATTCGCCGGGATCTGAACGATCTCGCCGAACAGAACAAGATCCGGCGCCATCATGGCGGTGCCTCCCTGCATTCGAGTACCGTCAATACCGCCTATAGCGCCCGTAAAGTGATGCAACTCAAGGAGAAAGAGCGCATCGCCCGCGAGGTCGCGGCCAATATTCCCGACGGTTCATCGCTCTTTATCGACATAGGTACCACCACCGAAGCCATTGCCCGCGCCCTGCTCGATCACCGTGAGCTGCGCATCGTCACCAACAACCTCAACGTGGCCAGCATTCTGACGGCCAAGGATGACTTCACCGTCATCATTGCCGGCGGCGAGATCCGCAACCGCGATGGCGGTATCGTGGGGGAGGCGACCCGCGACTTTATCGGTCAGTTTCGCATGGACTATGGTGTCATCGGGATTTCGGGGATCGACAACGACGGCTCCCTGCTCGATTTCGACTATCACGAGGTGAAGATTGCCCAGGCCATCATCGCTCACTCCCGTCAGGTGTTCCTGGCCGCCGACCACACCAAGTTCGGTCGCAATGCCATGGTCAATCTGGGCAATCTCAGCCAGATCCACGCCCTCTTTACCGATCAGGAGCCACCGGAAAAGCTGGCGCGATTGATGGCGCAACACCAGATCGCCTGCCACATCTGCTGACGGCGAAACACGCCAAGGCTGTGCCGGTCGCCCGTCAGGGCGGCCTCCTTTCTCTTTCTCTCCCCCATCCCTGCACCCATATCACCCCTTTATAGGTATTGCAAAAACCACTATTCAATCTGGTGTTTTTGGCTATTAACCCGCCGATTTTGGCCCGACGCCATTTGCTCCGCTGACCTGTCCCCTTTGCCACCTCTGGCGGGCTGTGGCGATCACACTTTCATCATAAAATGTTCGTTTGTTGTATTTTCATGTTCTAAAATGAGCGAAATCAAACATTGCTGTTATAGCAATCATAAAAATGAAAGTAGGTGAACATGAGCGAACATTATGATCTGGTCGTCGTCGGTGGCGGCATCAACGGGGTCGGCATCGCAGCCGATGCGGCAGGACGGGGTCTGAAGGTTGCCCTGTTTGAGGCGCAAGATCTCGCCTCTGCCACCTCGTCCAACTCCAGCAAGCTGATCCACGGCGGTTTGCGCTATCTCGAACATTACGAATTCCGGCTGGTGAAAGAGGCGTTGGCGGAGCGTGAGGTGCTGCTCGGTATGGCGCCTCACATCGCCCGCCCCATGCGTTTTCGCCTGCCGCACCGCCCGCACCTGCGTCCGGCCTGGATGATCCGCGCCGGTCTGTTCCTCTATGACAATCTGGCCAAGCGCGACAAGCTCAAGGGGAGCTGTGGCGTGCGCTTCCTGCCGCAAGATGGCTTGAGCGCGGGGATCAACAAGGGGTTTGAATACTCGGATGCCTGGGTCGACGACGCCCGGCTGGTGGTACTCAACGCCATGATGGCCCGTGACAAGGGGGCCGACGTGCAGACCCGCACCCGCTGCATCAAGGCGGTGCGCGGTTCCAAACACTGGACGCTCACTTTGGAGCGGGAAGGGGGCGAGCAGTTCACCGTCACCTGCCGTGGTCTGGTCAATGCAGCGGGCCCCTGGGTCAAGACCTTCTATGACGAGAGCCTGCACGAGAAATCCCCCCGCGGCATTCGCCTTATTAAAGGCAGCCACATGATAGTGCCGCGCATCCATGAGCGCGAAGAGGCCTATATCCTGCAAAACGAAGACAACCGCATCGTCTTCGTCATCCCTTATCAGCAGGACTACTCACTCATCGGCACCACCGATGTGGAGCACCACGGCAGCCCGAGGGAAGCGAAGATCAGCGAGGCCGAAATTACCTACCTGTGCAAGGTGGTCAACGCCCACTTCACTCGCCAAATTGCGCCGCAAGATGTGATCTGGACCTATGCCGGGGTGCGCCCGCTCTGTGACGACGAGTCAGACTCGCCGCAGGCGGTGACCCGCGACTACACCCTCGAGCTCTCTGGCGAATCAGATGGTGCGCCGCTCTTGTCGGTGTTTGGCGGCAAGCTCACCACCTATCGCAAGCTGGCGCAGGCCGCCTGCAACAAGCTCAAGCCCTGGTTCAGCCAGATGGGGGATGACTGGACTGCGACCAGCCGTCTGCCCGGCGGCGAGTTTGACTGCTCGGTGCGCGAGCTGGCCCGTGCCTTTGCGCTGGAGTTTGACTGGCTCGATGATCGCAGTGCCCTTCGCATTGCCGAGGCCTATGGCGCCCATGCCCGTCTATGGCTGAAAGAGGATCGCGGCATTCACTTTGGTGGTGGCCTGTACGAGTCGGAAGTGCGTTATCTCATCGAGCGGGAGTGGGCCTGTTCACTGGAGGATATCCTCTGGCGCCGCAGCAAGCTGGGGCTGCGCCTGAACGACTCAGAGCAGCAGATGCTGCAGATCTGGCTCGACCAATACCATCAGGCTCTGCGCAAGGCGAGCTGATGAGTGACGGTGGGCAGTGCGCTGCTGCCCACCGCTTTCCACCGTAAATATGCAACAAACCTCTGATAGAACAATTACCTACACACAATAATAAAGAGCATCACATATGAAAAAACTCGCCGTTTCCCTCATCGCCTTGAGCCTTGGGGCATCCCTCTCATTACCCGCGTTGGCTGCCGATGAAGGCAAGGTGGTGATCGCCCACCGTGGCGCTTCCGGCTACCTGCCCGAGCATACCCTGGAGTCCAAGGCGCTGGCTTATGGCATGGGGGCAGACTATCTGGAGCAGGATCTGGTGATGACCAAGGATGATCAGCTGGTGGTGATGCACGATCACTTCCTCGATGGTATCACCGATGTGGCGGCGCGCTTCCCCGGCCGTGCCCGTCCGGACGGCCGTTATTATGTGGTGGATTTCACCCTGGATGAGGTGCGTTCCCTGCGTATGACCGAACCGTTCCAGCTGGTGGATGGCAAGCAGGTGCCGGTCTATCCGGCCCGCTTCCCGCTCTGGAAGTCAGACTTCAAGATCCACACCTTCCAGGAGGAGATCGAGATGATCCAGGGGCTCAACAAGAGCACCGGCAAGAACATCGGCATCTACCCGGAGATCAAGGCGCCCTGGCTGTTCCGTCACGAAGGCAAGGATATCTCCAAAGCAGTGCTGAAGGTGCTCAAGGAGTACGGCTACACCGGGAAGGATGACAAGGTCTATCTGCAGTGTTTCGATGCCGATGAGCTCAAGCGCATCAACAGCGAGCTGATGCCCGCCATGGGTATGGATCTGAAACTGGTGCAGCTGATGGCCGAGACCGACTGGAACGAGACCATGGTCTACGACGCCAAGGGCAAGGCGACCCCCTACAACTATGACTGGATGTTCAAGCCGGGGGCGATGAAAACCATCGCCAGCTATGCCGAAGGGATTGGCCCGTGGAAGCCGATGATCGTCACCGAGCCGGGTACTTTGGGCAAGCCGGTCTTCACCGGCATGGTAAAAGAAGCCCACGCGGTGGGCCTGAAAGTTCACCCCTATACCTTCCGTCAGGATGAGGGGCAGATCCCGGCCTATGCCAAGGACTTCACCGATCTCCTTAACATCTTCCTCTATCAGGCCGATGTGGATGGGGTGTTCAGCGACTTCCCCGACAAGGCGGTGGCCGTCATCAAGGCCCATCAAGAGGCGGCCAAATAGCACTCTGGCGCCATTTGAATGCAAAGCGAGGCCAATTGGCCTCGCTTTTTGTTTCAGGTTCCCGCAACGGGAGTGTGCGCCCTGTCAGAAAATAGCCAGATCACGTCATGGTGTGCCGGATCTGCATCATTTTACGCAGTTTTTACGTAGCAGATCGCTGGCATGAAATCGGCAGAGCGGTTAGTCTAGCGGCGTTGAACCAACCCCATGAGGTACAGATGAAAACCGTATTGCGTTTTAGCCTGCTGGGCGCCTTGTTGCTGGGTGGCCATGCCTTCGCCGCCGAGCCGAAAAAATTTGATATCAGCATGTTCCCAGCCGCTGACGTGAATCAGGAACGTGTGGTGATCCGCCTGCCTGAAGTCGAGAAAGAAGCCGACATGATGGTCGAGCTGCAGGTCGGCAAAAAGATGATGGTTGATTGCAACGTACCGCGTTTTGCAGGCAACCTGGAACAGCACAGCGTCAAAGGCTGGGGCTACAACTACCTGAAACTGGGCAAAGTCTCCGACCCCATCAGCACCCTGATGATGTGCCCGGATAACCAGCAGAAAGAGACCTTCGTCCAGATCTACGGTCAGGGCTTCTTCGTGAACTACAACTCAAAACTGCCGTTCGTGATCTACGTGCCGCAGGAGTATGAAGTGCGCTACCGTCTGTGGCGTGCCGACAACCTGGCCCAACCGGCCATGATTGAGTAAGCATGTTTGAACCAAAGGTTCAGCTGGTTCACCTGATGTGATAAATGAAGCGCCGTATGGCGCTTTATTTTTGCCTACACAGTCCAGAAAGTGACGTGTAAATTGGCTGCACGTTTACATAAGTTTATTATTTATCAACGTTTTTTGTGTGTTATGCCACAAAATCGGCGTCAGTGATGGGGCAAAGTGACATCGATAAAAGATATTTATTAACATAGTGAGAAAATTGATTTTGCACTCGGCGATGGCCTGATGATACTTGCCCGCAAAGGTCAAACTAACCAGAAAAAAGAGCACTATGAGCTTCGAATCAGACAAGCGTTTCAACGACTTCAAACATTTTCCCCGTGGCCTGCGTCGCAGTGGCGAATTCACTGTGGCCGAAGCGGACAGTCTGGAAAAGTATGGTACCGCCATGCTGGCACTCTACCAGGGCAACCTTGCACCCCGTGATGATGTCGAGTCCGCCTTCGTCGAGCAGGTCAAATCCGGCGCAGCCGGTGCCAACCCCCATGCCAAGGTGTGGTTCAAGTACCTCAAGGTGATCGGTCCCAAGCGCGTTCATCGCCTCTGCACCGTCGTTGGCGGCGCCAGCGAAGAGAGCAGCGGTGGCGGCAGCTTTGATGTCGGTGGTGGCAGCGGTGGTGGCAGTGACGAGTCCATCGATTAATGGATACCGAGCTGCTTCGGACCTTTATCGAGGTGAGCAAGACCCGGCACTTTGGCCGGGCTGCTGAAAATCTCTACCTGACCCAGTCGGCGGTGAGTTTCCGGATCCGCCAGCTAGAGCAGCAACTGGGTGTCAGTCTGTTTGCCCGTCATCGCAACAACATCCGCCTGACCGCCTCCGGTGAGCGTCTGCTGCCCTACGCAGACGCCATCTTGCACACCCTTGGTCGTGCCAAGCAGGATGTGGCGCTCTCGCCAGGATTCAGCCAGCAGTTGGCCATCGGCGCGCCCGCGGTGTTCTGGGAGCTCGATTTCAACGACTGGCTCAATCACATCTATGCATTGGCGCCCGGTTTGGCGGTGCGGCTGGAAACAGCCTCCCGCGAGCACCTCTGCCGCCAGTTGCTGGAGCGCTCCCTCGATCTGGCCCTGCTCTCCGAGCCCACCAAGATCGACGAGATTGCCCTGCATCCCATCGGTGAGCTGGTGTTCGAGCTGGTGAGCCGGGATCCGGCCGCCAAGGCCGACAACCTGATGCAGATGCCGCACATCCACCTCGACTGGGGCACCAGCTTCGAGCCGCAACCCAGCCGGTTGCAGAGCCTGCAAAAGACCCCGGTGCTGCACTCCAGCTCCGCCAGCATGGCGTTGCAGTTCGTGCTGGCCAACGGTGGTGCTGCCTACCTGCCACGGCGGATGGTCAGCCCCTTCCTCGAGAAGGGGGCGCTCCATCTGGTGGAGGGGGGCCAGCCGCTGAGCCGTCCGCTCTATCTCGCCTATCTGGAGAAATCCGATCGCCGGGAGCTGATCGATCAGTTGCTGACCCTGCCACTGGGTTGGCACGATGCCGAGTTGCGCCTCAACGTCGAATAAGCGTCGAGTGTTATCCAAGAAAGAGCCCACCCCACGGTGGGCTCTTCTGTTTGGAGCAGATTGCAGGGAGCGAGGTCACGTAATTGGCGCGGGAGGCTTGGCGTCATCGGCCTGTAACGGTACCTTTTCAGGCTGTTTATCCGATTGAGCACTGACAGGGATGGATTGTAATTGATCGACTTTAGTCACCCCGAATGGCGGGCGCTGGCGCAGCAGTTGCTGAGCCACTCACCTGTGGTGATCCGTGGCCGTCAGTGGCAACCGCTGGTGGGCCTGCTCAAGGATAACCAGCTGCTGCTTGCCCACGGCAACCACAGCTATGAGCTCACCCCGGCCGGGCGGCGCTATCTCACCCGCGAGCTGATGCTGGCCGAGATCGCCACCGCTCCCCCCGAGCCCGAGGAGTGGTTGCATGCTCAGGGCTGGCAATTGGGGGAGCAGGTCAACGAACGGGTGCTGGCGGCGCTCTATCGCAAGAGCGAAGTGAACTTCACCCCCAACGAGCAGATCGATTTCGAGGACAAGGGGATCCGGCTCTGTGCCGATCAGCTGTTGCGCTTGCGCGCCGCCCAGCCGTTCAGCCTCTTTTTCAGCGGCGGCACCCTGATCGACGCAGCCCCCTGGTTGCAGGCGCTGGGGGAGGTGGCGCTGCCCGAGCGCACCCTGGCGGGTCTTGGCAAGATCCTGTGGCGGGAGGGGAGCATCGAGCGGGTGATCACCACAGACAGCGTCGGCGCCTTTGCCGAGCTGCCTCTTGAACCCGGCACCTTGCTGGTGTGGGCACCCCCATCGGCTCCCCTTGCCTTGCAGCAGGTGGTGGCCGCCTTGCCCCCCAATGTGCTGTGGAGTCATCTCACCGCCCTCGACCCTGCCGGGGTGGATCGGCTGCAGGCGCTGGCCCAGAGGCTGGGTCGTCCGGCCAGCTGGTGGATGCCCCGTGATCTGGCCCCCATTCTCAGTGCATATGCCCAACCTTTGACTGAGGCCCGGCCTTGGGAGCCGAGCCGGATCCCCAAGCCATTGTTAGCAGTTTGTAGCGGTTTGGTTGAGTCCAATGGTGGCTTGTCGGCCGAGGTGTGCGCACTGGCGCCAGCGTGGCATGCCGTTGGTTGAAATTGGCCTGAAAGCGAGCCAAAAAGCGGTTTTCCCCCATTGAACGCGGTGATATAAAGAGTTGACGAAGCGCTCGCCAGATGAGCGCTTTTGTTTATCAAGCCGCTTTGCCACCCAACGAACTCAACGGAATACAGGGAATACCATGTTTGAAAAGGTTGTTGCCGCCCCAGCGGATCCGATCCTGGGCCTGACCGAATCCTTCCGCGCTGACTCTCGCAGCCACAAGATCAATCTGGGCGTAGGGATCTACAAGGACGAGTCCGGTGCCACCCCCATTCTTCACTGCGTCAAGAAAGCCGAGCAGAAGCTGCTGACCGACGAGAAGACCAAGAACTACCTCGGTATTGAAGGCAATATCGAATATGGCCGCATCGTGCAGCAACTGCTGTTCGGGCAGCATTCTGCGCTGGTTGCCAGCGGCCGCGCCAAGACCGCCCAAGCGCCGGGTGGTACCGGTGCCCTGCGTATCGCGGCCGAATTTGTAGTGCGCAACGGTCTGGCCAAGACCATCTGGATCTCCGATCCCACCTGGGCCAACCACGTCAGCGTATTCCAGGCCGCGGGCCTGACCGTCAAGTGGTACAAGTACTACGACGCCGCCACCAAGGGACTCGACTTTGCCGCCATGCAGGCCTCGCTGGCCGAAGTGCAGCCGGGTGAGCTGGTGCTGCTGCACGGTTGCTGCCACAACCCGACCGGTATCGACCCCACTAGCGATCAGTGGCGCGCGCTGGCCAAGCAGAGTGCTGCTGCCGGCTGGTTGCCGCTGTTTGACTTCGCCTATCAGGGTTTTGCCCGTGGTATCGAAGAGGATGCCGAAGGCCTGCGTATCTTCGCCGAGTGCCATGACGAGCTGCTGGTGGCGAGCTCCTTCTCCAAGAACTTCGGCCTCTACAATGAGCGGGTCGGCGCCTTCACGCTGGTCAGCGCGACCAAAGAGATCGCCGATGTGGCCTTCACCCAGGTCAAGACAGTGATCCGTGCCAACTACTCCAACCCGCCGTCACACGGCGCCGCTGTGGTCACCGCCGTGGTGAGCGATCCGGCTCTCTATGCCGAGTGGGTCGAAGAAGTGGCTGCCATGCGGGTGCGTATTCGCGAGATGCGCGAACTGCTGGTCGAGAAGCTGGCTGCCCTCGGCGTAAGCCAGGATTTCAGCTTTATCCGCGAGCAGAACGGCATGTTCTCCTTCTCCGGCCTCTCCAAGGATCAGGTTGAGCGCCTCAAGAGTGAATTTGCCATCTACATCGTCGGCTCAGGCCGGATCAGCGTAGCCGGTATTACCCGCGCCAATATCGATCCCCTGTGCGAGGCGATCGCCAAGGTGCTGTAATCGCATCGCCTTGTGCTCTGGCACTATGCCATGAAAAAGCCCGTCACCTTGGTGACGGGCTTTTTTGATCGCCAACGGCTGATCGCCAAACAATCGCAAGGGGGGATTCAGTGGTGGCGGACGCCTTGCCACAGCTTGCGCAGTTGCAACAGCAGCGCGGTCAGGGCACCGCCGCTCAGGGCGGTGAGTACCGCCAGCAGCAGGCTGCCGAGCAGGAAGGGGGGCACCAGAGTGGCCGCCTCCTGCTCCAGCCAGTGGAGGGTCCAGCTGAGGTGGAAAGGCTCCGGCGTCTGGTGCAGTACCAGACAACCGGTGCGATAGGCGTAGAGGTACATGAACGGCAGGGTCAGCGGATTGTTGAACCAGACCGCCAGCAGTGCCAGCGGCAGGTTGAGGCTGAATGCCAGCGCCAGACCGACTGCGATGAGCGAGTGCATCGGGATTGGGAACCAGCAGGCGAAGATCCCGGCCGCCACCGCGCCGCTCAGGGCGCGAGTGCCCCCTTGCCAGAGAGCTGGGGCAAGCAGTCGCTCACCAAACAGGGCAAACCACTTCTGCTGGCGAAGCGTCTCGGGATCTAGCTTGAAGCGGGCAAACCAGCGACTCAGCATGGGCGTGCCATCTTGCGTTTTTGCCACTGGTGCACCGTGCTGATCCGCCAGAAGGTGCGGATCAGGGTGTAGCCGATAAGGGAACTGAGCAGGGCCAGGATCAGCGAGCCCAGCAACAGCGGCGGTGCCACTGTGCCCAGTACCGAGACCAGCCAATCCCAGGTGAACTCAATCTCTATCTGCTGCGCTGAATGTCCCAGCAGCTGGCAACCCACCAGATAGGCACCATAGAGCAGGGGCGGCATGGTAAAGGGGTTGGAGAGCCAGACCAGCGCCACCGAGAGCGGCAGATTGACTCGGCACAGGATGGCGCCACCGGCGGCCAGCAGCATCTGGCAGGGGAGCGGCACCCAGGCCATGAAGAGGCCCACCGCAAAAGCCCCGGCGGCCGAGCGGCGGTTGAGGTGCCAGAGGTTGGCATCGAGCAGCAGTTTGCCGAACAGCCGCAGGTGCTTGTGTTCTTTCAGGGTTTGCTGATCGGGCATCCAGCGTTTAATGAGTCGTTTGGGCATATTGAAACCTTGCTAAATACTTGCTCCATGGATCTGCGTCTGTTGTCGTTTGCCCTGGGGGCAAGCTCCTCACTGCTCTGGCCATGGTTACCTTCACTCGCATGGGGGGGCCTGTTGCTGTCCCTGCTGATCCCCCTTGCATATTGCCGTGCCTGGCGGTGGCTGTTTCTCCTGCTCGGCATCCTCTGGATGCAGGCCAATCTTGCCTATCGGCTGGCCTGGCTGGAGCGGTTGGGCGATCAGACGAGCCACATGATAACCGCAGAGCTGCAAAGTACAGAGCCCGAGGGGGATAAATTTGTCCGGCTGCTGCTGCGGGTGAGCACCCTCGACGAGCAACCGGTGACACCTGAGCCCCTGATCCGGGTCAATGCCTATCAGGCATTACCCGCCATGACAGTAGGCAGCCGGATCACCCTGGTGACCTCGTTGAAACCGGCTCACGGTCTGGCCAACGAGGCGGGGCTGGATGGGCGGCGTCTGCTGCTGGGCAAGGGGATCACCGCCACCGGCAATCTGCGTCGGGTGATAGATATTCAACAGGCACCTGTGGGGTGGCGCGAACGCTGGTTGGGCGCGGCGACCGAGAGTTGGCGTCCGCTTGACCATGCCCCCTTGCTGGCGGCGCTCACTTTTGGCGAGCAGAGCGGCATCACGGATGCCCAGTGGGAGCTGTTTCGCGGCAGCGGCCTGACCCATATCATCGCCATCTCAGGGCAACACATCGCGCTGGTGGCGGTGCTCGGGTGGTGGTTGGGCAGGTTGTTTGGCCTGCGCGGCGCCATCATCACCTCCCTGCTGTTTGCCGCCGTCTACAGCGCGTTGGCGGGGTTTGCGGTGGCGACCGAGCGGGCCCTGATCATGGTGCTGGTGTGGAGTGTGCTGCGCTGGAGCCGGCGGGAGTGGCCGGCCTGGCGCATCTGGCTGTGGGCCTTTGTTGTGCTGACCCTCTGGGATCCCTTCGCCCTCTATTCGGCCGGCTTCTGGCTCTCGTTTCTGGCGGTGGCCATCCTGCTGCTGGTGGGATATGTCCACGACAAACCGGGGCTCTGGCAGATCCAGCTCTGGCTGCTGCTCGGTCTGCTGCCGCTGCAACTGGCGTTGTTCGAGGGGATAGCGCCCCTTGCCATGGTGATCAACCTGTTGGCGGTGCCGCTCTTTTGTATCGCCATCATCCCGCTGGCCCTGATCGGTGTGCTGCTGGCGCCTCTATACACCTCGCTTGCCTACGGCCTGTTCTGGCTGGCGGATCTGGGGCTCGGGTGGGTGTTGACGATCCTGAGCTGGCTGGCCGATCAACTGCAACTGTGGTGGCCACTGCCCGGCTGGTGGCTGCCGCTCTGCTCCCTGCTGTTGCTGCTCTGGTTCGCCGCGCAGTGGCGCCCGGCACGCTGGCTCTGGTTACCGGGCGCCCTTGCGCTGGTGTTGGCGTGCTGGCCTGCTCCCGCCCGCTGGGAAATGCGGGTGCTGGATGTGGGGCAGGGGCTGGCGGTGCTGATCAGCAAGGGGGAGCGCGCCATCCTCTATGACACCGGCGATCGCTATCCCGGAGGCTACAACATGGCGGACGCTGTGATCCTGCCCCAGCTGAGCCATCTGGGGATCCGGGTCATCGATCGCCTCATCATCAGCCACAAGGATCGGGACCATGCCGGCAATCGCAAGCGACTGCTCAGCGCCATGCCGGTACGTCACGAGCTCTCCTCTTACCCCTTCAGTGAGGGAACAACGCTCTGCCAGCGTGGGCAACAGTGGCGCTGGCAGGGGCTCTCGTTTGCATTGCTCTGGCCCGAGCGCCCCGGTGGCGGGCGCAATAACGATGGCTGCGTGGTGCGTATTAGCGATGGTCAGCGCAGCGTGCTGCTCAGTGCCGATATCGAGCGGCAGGCAGAGCTGCGACTGGTGGCGCTGGAGGGAGATGGGTTGGCCAGCACCTTGCTGGTGAGCCCCCATCATGGCAGTCGCACCTCCTCCACGCCCCCGTTTGTCGCGGCGGTGGCGGCAAAGGATGTGATCCACAGCGCCGGTTTTATGAACCAGTGGGGCTTTCCCCGTCCCGATGTGGTGGCCCGCTATCGGGATGCCCGCCAGTGGATCACCGGTCAGCAAGGGGCGATGCTGGTCGAACCCACCGCAGCGGGCTTGAGCGTCACCGCCGAGCGAGATCTGGGGCCCTGGTATCGGCGAAGTGGTGAGTGGTGGCGACCGCGAGTGCGGTTTGAGCAATAATCCGCCATTTCTGCCGTGTAGGAATGCGATATAGGTGGCGGCGCTTGGTGTAAGCCTGCGCTTTGGCTAGAATAGCCCGTCATTTCCATTACTAACGGCTATTCATGCAACAAGAAACCTCACAAGAGAGCTGGCCAGTATTCAAACGCCTGCTCGGTTATGTCCGTGATCGCAAGCTGGGCCTGGTCGGTGGCATCATCGGGATGCTGGGCTACGCCGCCGTGGATACCACCTTTGTCTACTCCATCAAGCCGCTGATCGATCAGGGCATCAATGGCAACGACAGCACCGTTTTGAAATGGATGCCTTTCTTCGTCCTCGGCATCGTGGCCCTGCGCGGTGTCGCCAACTTTCTCTCCAACTACTGCATGGCCTGGGTCGGCAACCATGTCGTGATGCGTCTGCAACAGCAGGTGTTCAATCACATGGTTGCAATGCCGATGAGCTTCTTCGATCGCCAGAACACCGGTCATCTGCTCTCCAAGGTGACCTATGACGCCAGTCAGGTCTCCTCGGCGGCGAGCACCACGCTGGTGACCCTGGTGCGGGAAGGGGCGACCGTGGTCGGTCTGCTCGGCCTGATGTTCTGGCACTCCTGGCAGCTGTCGGTGATCTTTTTGGTGGTTGGCCCGCTGGTGGGGGTCATCATCGGCCTTATCAGCCGTCGTTTCCGCCAGATCAGCCGTCATATCCAGCAGGCGGTGGGGGATATCACCACCTCCACCGAGCAGATGCTCAAAGGGCACAAAGAGGTGCTGATGTTTGGTGGCCAGAAGGTGGAAGAGAAACGCTTCTTCCAGGTCAGCAACAACATGCGCCAGCAGACCATGAAGATGGTCGCCGCCGATGCCATCGGCAGTCCTGTGGTGCAGATGGTGGCCTCCATCGCGCTGGCTGCCTTCCTCTACGTCGCGACCATTGACAGCGTCAAGTCAACTCTGACTGCCGGTACGTTTACCGTCATGATCACCTCCATGATGATGCTGCTCAAGCCGCTGAAAAGCCTGACCGATGTCAACAACCAGTTCCAGAGGGCCATCACCGCCTGCCACAGCCTGTTTGGCCTGCTCGACACCGAGCCGGAGCAGGATACCGGCACCCGTACTCTGGAGCGTGCCCGCGGCGAGATCGAGTTTCGCAACGTCACCTTCACCTACCCGACCAAGGATACTCCGGCGCTGCACAACGTCAGCTTCAAGGTGGAGGCGGGTAAATCGGTGGCGCTGGTGGGCCGTTCCGGCTCTGGCAAGAGTACCATTGCCAGCCTGTTGACCCGCTTCTACGACATCGATCAGGGCGAGATCCTGCTGGACGGCATCAACATCCGCGAATACAAGTTGAGCGAGCTGCGCAAGCAGTACGCGCTGGTCTCCCAGCATGTCCACCTGTTCAACGACTCGGTGGCCAACAACATCGCCTACGCGGCAGAAGACAAATACAGCCGCGACCAGATCGTGCAGGCCGCCCGTATCGCTCATGCCGACGAGTTCGTCAGCAAGATGAGTAACGGGTATGACACTGTGGTTGGCGAGAACGGTGCATCCCTCTCCGGTGGTCAGCGCCAGCGTGTTGCCATTGCGCGGGCTTTGCTGCGCGATGCGCCGGTTCTGCTGCTGGATGAGGCCACCTCGGCCCTCGATACCGAGTCCGAGCGCCACATTCAGGCGGCTATCGACGAGCTTTGCAAGGCGCGTACCTCGCTGGTGATCGCCCACCGTCTCTCCACCATCGAGAAGGCGGACGAGATCCTGGTGATCGACGAAGGTCATATCGTCGAGCGCGGCAACCACGAAGCATTGATGGAGCAGCGCGGCACCTATGCCCAGCTGCGCGCCATTCAGTTTGGCAACGCGGGAAGCAAGGCCTGATGCTGGAACGGCTCTGGTATCGCAAAAGTGGCTGGCGCTGGTTGCTGGCCCCCTTTGCCCTGCTGTTTGCCATCATCAGCGGCACCCGCCGCTACGCCTATCGTCACGGTTGGCGCAAGGGGTATCGCTCCTCCTTGCCGGTGCTCGTGGTGGGCAATATTTCGGTGGGGGGCAACGGCAAGACGCCGGTGGTGGTCTGGCTGGTGGAGCAGTTGCAAGCCCGTGGCTATCGACCCGGGGTGGTGAGCCGTGGTTATGGCGGCAAGGCGCCCTATTATCCCTATCGTCTGGATGAGACCAGCACCACGGCGCAGGCTGGAGATGAGCCTGTGCTGATTGCCCGGCGCTGCGGCTGCCCCGTGGTGGTTGCCCCGAAACGAGCCGATGCGGTACGACTGCTGGAGCAGAGCGGTGAGGTGGATATCATCATCACCGATGACGGCCTGCAGCACTACGCGCTGGCCCGCGACATCGAGCTGGTGGTGGTGGATGGTGCCCGTCGTTTCGGCAATGCCTGCCTGCTGCCCATGGGGCCGCTGCGCGAGCCGGTCACTCGCCTCAAACGGGTGGACGCCATCATCTGCAACGGCGGCGAGCCGGGCAAGGGGGAGTACCCCATGCAACTGGTCGCCGACACCCCGCGCCGGGTGCGCGACGATGCACCGCTGGCCGCCCCCTTGTCGGGGCCGGTTGATGCGCTGGCGGGGATCGGTCATCCGCCCCGCTTCTTTGCCACCCTGGAAGGGCTCGGCTATCAGCTGGAGCAGCAGGCCGCCTACGGCGATCATCACCCCTTCGATCGGGATGAGCTGGTGGGCCGCTTTGCCAGCAAGCCGTTGCTGATGACCGAGAAGGATGCGGTCAAGTGCCGCGCGTTTGCCCTCGATAACTGGTGGTATCTGCCGGTCAGTGCCGAGTTGCCCGCCTCCTTGCTCGATACCTTGTTGCACAAGCTGAACACGAGTGGAAAGGCGCAAGGCGTAACCAAGGCACAAGATTAATCTCTCTTGCCTGAGCGGGGGAGAAGTGGACCAATAGCGGTCCCGTATGGAATATCTGGTTGCTCGACATCCATCGCTGGCGTGATGAAGCTGCCAGCGCGACATCGTTGAAGGAGTATCGTTTTGGCTTTGGACATCAAGTTGCTCGACATCATCGCCTGCCCGGTCTGCAAGGGTAAGCTGCACTACAACAAAGCAGTTCATGAGTTGGTCTGCCGCTTCGACAAGCTGGCCTATCCGCTGGAGGAGGGGATCCCGGTACTGCTGGAGAACCGTGCTCGTCCGCTCAATAGCGACGAGCTGCCGTCATGAGTTTCGTCGTCGTCATTCCTGCCCGCTATGCGTCAACTCGTCTGCCGGGCAAGCCGCTGGCGGATATCCATGGCAAGCCCATGGTGCAGCACGTGGTGGAGAAAGCCCTGCAATCGGGGGCCGATCGGGTGATCGTTGCGACCGATGACGAGCGGGTACAGCAGGCACTGCTGACCACCGGCGTCGAGGTGTGCATGACCTCACCGGATCACCAGTCCGGCACCGAGCGTCTGGCCGAGGTGTGCCGTCACTACGGCTTTGCCGCCGATACCATCATCGTCAATGTGCAGGGGGATGAGCCGCTCATTCCGCCCGCCATCATTCGTCAGGTAGCGGATAATCTGGCCGCCGCCACGGCGCCGATGGCGACCTTGTCGGTGCCGATCAAGGATGCCGAAGAGGCGTTCAACCCGAACGCAGTGAAAGTGGTGACTGACAAGGATGGCTACGCCCTCTACTTCAGCCGCGCCAGCATTCCCTGGGATCGGGATCGCTTTGCCAAGAGCCATGAGCAGATTGGTGACCACTACCAGCGTCATATCGGTATCTACGCCTATCGCGCCGGCTTTATCCAGCGTTACGTAGACTGGGCACCGAGCGTGCTGGAGCAGGTCGAGGCGCTGGAGCAGCTGCGGGTGCTCTGGTACGGGGAGAAGATCCACGTCGCCCAGGCCCTTGAAGCGCCGCCGGTCGGGGTGGATACCCAGGCCGATCTGGAGAAGGTGCGCACCTTTTTGGCCAAGTGATGGCCACAGCACTAACGTCATGAAAAACGGTGTCGCAAGGCACCGTTTTTTGTTTTGAAAATTTATATAATTATTTGATTTTAAACGCTAAACATGGGTTTTCTCAAACTTTTGGCGTGCATGGTTTGCCAAAGCGACGAGTTTGGTTATGATGCAAGACGCCCTGTTAACCCTAACCGGGCGGCTAAAACGAGATAAAACGGGGTGTTTGGGTGATAAATGTATTCCTGGTCGATGATCATGAGCTGGTGCGTACAGGGATAAGACGCATTCTTGAAGATGTGCGCGGGATCAAGGTGGTGGGTGAGGCACAGAGCGGCGAGACCGCAGTTACGTTCTGTCGCCAACACCATCCGGACGTGATCCTGATGGACATGAACATGCCGGGTATTGGTGGTCTGGAAGCGACCCGCAAAATTCTGCGGATCCGCCCCGATGTGCGCATCATAGTGCTGACCATTCATTCAGAAAATCCGTTCCCCACCAAGGTGATGCAGGCAGGCGCCGCCGGTTACCTGACCAAGGGGGCTGCCCCTGACGAGATGATCCAGGCGATCCGGTTGGTGCACTCCGGTCAGCGCTACATCTCCCCGGAGATTGCCCAGCAGATGGCCCTCAGCCAATTTGCCTCCGCTGACGAGAATCCCTTCAAGTCCCTCTCCGAGCGCGAGCTGCAGATCATGATGATGATCACCAAGGGGCAGAAGGTGACCGATATCTCCGAGCAGCTCAACCTGAGCCCGAAGACGGTCAACAGCTACCGCTATCGTCTGTTCAGCAAGCTGGGGATCAACGGTGACGTGGAACTGACCCATCTGGCCATTCGCTATGGCATGCTGGATGCCGATACCCTCTAATCGGGTGGCGTGTGGTCACAAAGGCGGCGAGTGCCGCCTTTTTGCTTTTCTGCCCTTTTGCTTTTCAGGCGGCGGGGGCAGTATGCTCTGCCCGTCAATTTTTGCCTTTGTGTGAGCCGAGTAGCTGATGACCCTCTCTCCCGAACCTCTCTTCGACAGCAAGGCGTTTCTGAGCGCCGTCACCCATCAAAGTGGCGTCTACCGCATGTATGACAGCGGTGGCACCGTGATCTATGTGGGCAAGGCCAAGGATCTGAAAAAGCGGCTCGCCTCCTACTTTCGCACCAACGTCGACAGCATCAAGACCCGCACCCTAGTGCGACAGATCGCCGATATCCAGGTCACCGTCACCCACACCGAGACCGAGGCGCTGATCCTCGAGCACAATCTCATCAAGCAGTACCAGCCCCGTTATAACGTGCTGCTGCGGGACGACAAATCCTACCCCTGGATCATCATCACCGCGCACCAGCATCCGCGTATCGGCGTCCATCGCGGCGCCCGCAAGGTGAAGGGGGAGTACTTCGGCCCGTACCCCTCTGGCGGCGCGGTGCGCGAGAGCTTGCACCTGATGCAGAAAATATTTCCGGTACGCCAGTGCGAGGATGCGGTCTATGCCAACCGCACCCGTCCCTGCCTGCTCTATCAGCTCAAGCGTTGCGTCGGCCCTTGTGTACCCGGGTTGGTGAGCGAGGCCGAATATGCCCAGCAGGTGGAGCTGGCCAAGCTGTTTCTGGCGGGCAAGAACCAGCAAGTGATTGGCGAATTGGTGGGTAAGATGGAGTCCGCCAGTGGTGATCTGCGCTTTGAAGAGGCGGCTCGCTATCGGGATCAGATCCTGGCGCTGCGTCGGGTCACCGAACCGCAGTCGGTGAGCGGCAACGTGCTGGACGAGCTGGATGTGGTGGGGGTGGCCTTAGAACAGGGGGCGGCTTGCATCCATGTGCTCTTTATCCGTCAGGGCAAGGTGCTGGGTTCGCGCAGCTACTTCCCGAAAGTGCCGGCCGATACCCAGCTCGACGAGGTGGTGCAATCCTTCCTGCTGCAGTTCTATCTGTCGGGGCAGGGGGGACGGCAGATCCCGAGCGAGGTGCTGCTCGACGTGGCGTTGGAGGACGAGAGCGTCATCGCCGAGACCCTGAGCCAGACCGCAGGTTACAAGGTGCGGGTGGTGAGCCGTACCCGCGCCGAACGGGCCCGCTTTATCAAGCTCGCCTCCATCAACGCCGAGACGGCGCTGCGCTCGCGGCTGGCTCACAAGAGCACCATCACCGCCCGCTACGACCAGCTGGAAGAGCTGCTGGAGCTGGAGCGCCCCATCGCCCGCATGGAGTGTTTCGATATCTCCCACACCATGGGGGAGCGCACCGTGGCCTCTTGCGTGGTGTTCAACCGGGAGGGGCCGCTCTCATCGGAATATCGTCGTTTCAACATCGACGGTATCACTGGCGGTGATGACTACGCGGCCATGGAGCAGGCGCTGGAGCGCCGCTTTGGCAAGCAACAGGAGCCGGACAAGGTGCCGGATGTGCTGTTTATTGACGGTGGCCTCGGCCAGTTGCGCCGCGCCGAGGAGATCCTGGCCCGTCAGCTGGAGTTCCTCGGCGGCAAATATCCGCTGCTGGTGGGGATTGCCAAGGGGGTCACCCGCAAGGCGGGGTTGGAAACACTCATCATGGGGGAGAGCCACGAAGAGCTGCATTTGCCGGCAGATATGCCCGCTTTGCACCTTATTCAGCATATTCGCGATGAATCCCACCGTTTTGCCATTACCGGCCACCGGGCCAGACGGGCCAAGGCCCGCACCAGCAGCAGTCTGGAGGATATTCCGGGGGTGGGGCCAAAGCGGCGGCAGGCGCTGCTCAAATATCTGGGCGGCCTGCAGGAGGTCAAAAAGGCGAGCGTGGATGAACTGGCCAAGGTACCCGGCATCAGTCAGGAGCTGGCCCAGACCATCCACGACGGCTTGCACAGCGCCTGAGTATGGTTAGCAGCATGGCAAAATCGCTAACTCTTTGATGCACAAGAGCCGTGACGCGGGGGGGCCGTAAATGCCATAATGGCCCTCGCATTTTGAGAAGATTGATGGATTAAAAAGACCAAGACGGGCGCCAGTGCGGTTGCATCGCAAATCGGCTTTGGCGCACTATGTAGCGACGTACAAGAAGTGGCTGAAAATAATGACAAACATACCTAACCTGTTGACGTTTTTCCGGATTTTGCTCATTCCCGTCTTCGTCATCCTGTTCTATCTGCCTTATCAATGGTCCTATCTGGCTGCCGCCATCATCTTTATTCTGGCCGCTGCCACCGACTGGTTTGATGGCTATCTGGCCCGCAAGCTCAATCAGTCCACCGCCTTTGGCGCCTTCCTTGACCCGGTTGCCGACAAGATCATGGTCGCTGCCGCACTGGTGGTCATCGTCGAACACTACAACACCATCTGGGTGACCATCCCCGCCATGACCATGATTGGCCGCGAGATCATCATCTCCGCCCTGCGCGAATGGATGGCCGAGCTCGGCAAACGCTCCTCGGTGGCGGTCAGCTGGATTGGCAAGTGGAAGACCATGATCCAGATGGTGTCGCTCACCGGCCTTATCTGGCAATACAACGTCTGGATGGTGTGGCTCGCCTATGTGATGCTCTATGTCGCCACCGTGCTCACCTTCTGGTCGATGTTCCAGTACATGAAGGCCGCCTGGGGCGATCTGACCCACCACGCCAACTTGTGAGTCACCCGCGCTGCAAGGTGAGGTTTCCGCTGATTTGAGGCAGGAAACGGCCAAAGGCGCTAAAACTGTTCAAAAAGGGTAAAAAATGCCCGAACGATCAGGTAATTAAATATTTCTGGTTGACTGGGCGAGGAACATCGCTAGAATGCGTCCTCGTAGTCAGGCAGTCAGCCAGACCAATGCGGGAATAGCTCAGTTGGTAGAGCACGACCTTGCCAAGGTCGGGGTCGCGAGTTCGAGTCTCGTTTCCCGCTCCAAATTCAGACAATAGAGAGCCAACTCTCTTTTGCATGGCGCGTTAGCAAAGCGGTTATGCAGCGGATTGCAAATCCGTTTAGTCCGGTTCGACTCCGGAACGTGCCTCCATATTGACAAGCCCGCCACGCGAGCTTGATACCGATTGCGGTGCCCGAGTGGTGAAATCGGTAGACACAAGGGATTTAAAATCCCTCGCTTTTCGAGGCGTGCCGGTTCGATTCCGGCCTCGGGCACCATTAAGTTGATGATTTTAAAAGAAAAGCTCTAACTCTGTCAGTGCGAGTCAACATCCCATTAGGCGCAATCAGGCGTAAGGATGTTGAAAATGGCAAAAGTACAAGAACGACAAGGCGCAAAAGGTAAAACCTACCGTGTGGAATTCATGCGGGAGGGTTCTCGCGTATCTAAAACATTTCGGCTTAAAAAAGAGGCGGAAAAATTCGCCGCTTTAATCACCCTCAATGCTGACTTGGCCGGAACATTGGCTAACGTCACGCTCAACTCGTTAACCCTCCAAAATGCTATAGCTGAGTACCTCGACCAGCACACAGGCAAAGACCCCAACGTGAAAGGGCGTCTCAACTGGTGGGCCTGTGCGCTTGGTGCAGACAAGCTAATCGGCAAAATCACAAAACAAGACGTTAAAAAGTGCCTTCAGTCGATGCTTGATGATGGCATGGCTACGGCTACCCATAATCGGTACAAGTCCGCGCTGTCCTCCGTGTTCGAGTTCATAAACGACCGCTACGACTGCCAGCACAACCCAGCCCGCCAGATCAAACAAATCAAAGAAGCCCGCCAGCGTGAGAGATTCGCATCCCGTGAGGAACTGGAGCGACTATTAGCAGCTTGCAAGGTTAGCCAGTGGGAGCGCCTGCACTTACTGGTACTGATGGCCGTCAGCACTGGGGCTCGCCGTTCTGAGCTCCTGGGGCTACGCTGGAACGCGATCAACTTTCAAGACAAGACTGCATACCTGAGCGACACCAAGAACGGCACAGACCGTGTTTTGCCGCTTACTGGTGACTGTCTGAACGAGCTGGCCGCCTTTCGTGAGATCGGGAATGGCTGGTTGTTCCCGCACCCTGATGATCCCCTATTCCCTTTCAAGCACTTCGACAAGCATTGGTACGCCGCATTGGCACAGGCAGAGATCACCGGCTTGGTGTTCCACGGTCTGAGACACACCACCGGCAGTTACCTGGCTATGAGTGGACAACCTCTGTCGGTGATTAAAGAGGTACTGGGCCACAAGACCATTGTCACGACCCAGCGGTACGTTCACCTCTCCGTTGAGAGTAAAAAGGCAGCGGTGGATGAAGTTTTTGGAAATATTTTAAATAAATAATGACCGGATAAAACGGAATCTAATTAAATGTTTTTTCATTCAGTTAGATATTAAAAGAGTTATTTTGTAAAAATATATATTTACGTTTTTAATGTATAAAAACAGGGGGTTGCAATGCGAATCACAGTGAACCAATATATCAACTGTTGGCTCGCACTGACTTATTTAAATCAATTATCTGAGGGTATACATATGAACAACCAAATTCATGAACTTGCTATTGATCTTAATAACTGGACACCGATCCGCAATGCCAATATCCCCGGCATGAACTATCAACAGCTTGTACGCTGTTTGCGTAAGCGTGATGAAGACGAGGGTTTGCGTAAGTGCTGCCGCGAAGTGGGTAACCGCTTGTTTCTCAATAAGCCGCTTTTTGGTCTGTGGATGGCGGGGCTACTGCAATGAAAAAAGGCTCCAATGTATCCACACTGGAGCCTTTACCCTTTCAACTATGTATCCACACCATTAAAAGGTTTTTGCCGATTTCCAACGTTTTGCAAGAGCGTTGGAAAACACAAAGCCACTGGAGCAGCTATGCTTTTAAATAATATTGCACCACCGCCGCCTAGTCAAGGCGACTGGTTAGATAAACAGCTACACGATCTTAGTGATCAGTATGATCTGATTCCTGTTCGAGCTTTACCTTGCATACCTGGGAAAAAACCTGAATTCACGCCGGCGAAGTATGCCAACGGGGAGAAGTACCCCATCCAGCATACCGAGTGGTCACGGGCTTGTAGAGACTGGGTAGGCATAAGACTTAACAGGCTTGTTCTGGTCGATTGGGACGGCTACAAGCCGGAATCTATTAGCTTTGACACACTGGCAGAGGCTTTAGGTTTCACAGGCGATGAGTTAATGACACATTGTGTCCAGTGGAACGCTGAAAGCACCTCGTTGCACTTCCTTTTCGTTATGCCGGACTGGGTGAGTGTAGAAGAATTCAAACAAGCAAATAACGGAAAATGGCTTGCTGGAGTAGATATAAAAACAGGCAATCAGCTTGCCTATGTGAAAGCCTCGAAATTAAATAGGATTACCGGATTTACTCCCACCGAGGCCCCGCCTGTTGTGCTCGCTGCTCTAAAAATAGAGGGTACGGCGAGCACTCATGTTAATACAAACCACACGCTTGACGCTGAAGCTGTCCGTATTATTAACAAGTGTGATCCTGATGCTGGATATGATGATTGGATGACAGTTATCACGGGCACTGTTGACCAGTACGGGCACGGGGAGGAAGTGATCAACACTCTGGACAACTGGAGCAGCAAAAGCGCCAAGTATTCCGGCAGAGCTGAGATTGAATCGAAGGTGAGAAGCATAACCCGAGGCGGCGGCAAGACATGGGGAAGCGTGAAACATATAGCAGGGGAAACGAGAGCCCAAGTTATCCCTATTCGACAGAATGCAACTGAAGCTTTTAAAGGCTACCAGCTACCGCCAGACTCGCCAAAGCTGGTTGGGATGATGCGTGAGTATCCCTATCCGGATAGGACATTCGACAAGGCTAATAAACCGCTACAAACAAGCGACAATCTGAAGACATTGCTAAAGAACATGGGGATTCAAATCGCCACCAATAAGATGAACCTTAACCTGGACATTGAACAAGATGGCCGGATAGTTGAGCCGAGTTTTGAAGCTTTGAGATCAATGCTTATAGATGAGGCGCAAAAGACCGGTCTCCCCATCCAGACGATTGATTACCACCTAGCCGCCATCGGAGAGCAAAACAGTTATCACCCTATCGCAGCGGCACTCGATGGCAAGCACTGGGACGGCGTAGAGCGGGTGCAGCGTGTTCTCGATTGCTTGCCCTGCACTGACCCACCGCACAAAGACACAGTTTTCAAAAAGTGGTTTATAGCGGCAATGGCGGCGATCTACGAGCCTTCATTCTCCGCGAAATTGGTGCCTGTGCTGAAGGGGGGACAATCGACCAGAAAATCTGCTTTCCTGTCTCGTGTCTGTTCCATCGTGGAGGGGAGCTTTCTACCTGAGGCCAGTCTGGATGCTGAGAACAAGGATTCTGTGATCGCTGTGGCAAGCCACCACATTGTTGAGCTATCGGAGCTTGAGCGTACAACTCGCAAAGAGGCTGGGGCGCTCAAGGCACATATCACAAAGGACGTGGACACATTCCGAGCACCATACGCCCGCAGCGCTATTAACAAGAGAAGGCAAGGCGTTTTCGTTGGCACGGTCAATGATGACGAGTTTTTCAAGGACACCACGGGTAACAGCCGCTTTGCTGTTATCGAGCTAACAGGCAAGATCAGCCTGGACGCAGTTAACGATATTCTCGGGTATTCCTACGATAATGGACGGGTTAGGCAGACGGACAGAGAGCAACTTTTACAATTCTGGCTTGAGGTCAAACACTGGTATGACACCGGTTGGAGTTGGGTACTCACCGATTCAGAGTCAGAACACAGTGAGGCCAACAACAGCAGGTTCATGGTGAAGGGCGATTATTATCACCTCATCATGGAGAAGATAGAGCTATGGTGGCCCAATGATACCGTGGGCGTCAGTGCCGCCGAAGCCTGCTACAGGCTGGGCCTAAATGCCAGCTATGCGCGGAAGGTGGGTAAAGACTTGGCACAGATGGAGAAGGATGGGCTGTTGAAGCGTGGAGACGGACGTAACCGACGAACATATTTCAAAGCGTAATATCCTGGGCTCACCAATCGGTGGGCCTTTTTTATGGGATTCGGTGACATGGTGACATGGCGTGACATGACGATTTTTTTCCCATGTCACGCCTACAACCCGCGCCACACTTGGGTTTGCTGTAATCGGTGACATGGTGACATGACTTTCTAATAGAGTAGATATGAGTAACAGGTAATAGGGGTATATAGAGGGGTATAGGGGGTATATAGGGAAAACTCACGTCACCATGTCACCACGTGGAGCAAACCCAGCAGTGGCGCGGGTTACAGCCCGATAGTGCTCATGTCACCGTCATGTCACGCCATGTCACGCCATGTCACCGAACACCAAAGCAACACGCATAATTTTGAATGTACTTAGTGAATATTGAATAAACCCATCAAGATTTTCACTCAATGAAACAATCATTCCTCCGTATGACCCGGATATCGACCGGCGCCATCCTCAAATTTTCGTACACGACCATTTCAGCGAACGCTTGTACTCTCAATGGTAAAAACCTCTAGTAACAACTCTTACATAAGTCATTGAATTATAAGAAATTAACTCCTTGATCGGGAATTATCTCGGTGCTAGCTTGTGGACTGTCAGATGACAAACTTGTAACCCGATATCGAGGTCTTTTTATGAAAATTGAGCTTCTTAAACGGTCTCTGAACGAGACCCGAGAGCAAATGAAAGCCTTGCTGGTCAAGGCTGAGAGCGAAACCCGCAGCATGGATCAGCAAGAGCTGGCTAAATTCGATGAGCTGAAAGGCAAAGCTGAGTCACTGAAGGCCACCATTCAGGCCGCCGCTGACTTGGAAGAAACCGAACTGCGGGCAATGCCGAGCCAAAGCGACAGTGGGGCGACCAAACCGGCACCGACCCGTGACGAGCTGAAAGCCTGGCTGGTCGATGGTGCGGTTTCCGAGCGAAGCATGACCACCACAACCGGTGCCGCTGTAGTCATTCCGGCAGTGCAGAAAAGCATTCAGGAAAAGATGGTTGCAGCGTCACCGATCCGCCGTTTGGCTGCTGGTTTTACCACTGACGCGCTGAAGTTCGGCGTACCTGTGGAAGTGACTGCTGCTGACGTGCTCCCTGGTGACGAGACCACTGTACGTGGCGAGACCGCAGCGCCAACCGTGGAGCTTGCCGAGGCAACACTCGTGGAGCATTACGCACAACCGATGGTGTCCCAGCGCATCCTTGACGGTAACGGCGGCGGCTATGACCTTGAGGGCTTTTTGAATTCAGCCGTAGCTAAGGCGTATATCCGCAATGATAACGACCTTCATGCCAAAACCCTGAACAACGCCGTGGAAGACCCCGCTGCATTTACCTTTGGCAAAGTCCGCCTGGCTGGCTCCCTGACCGGTAGTGATATCAGCGTGATCCTGAAAGAGCTCCGCGCAGCTACTAAGGTTCTCCCCCTGGTGCACCGTTCCAATGCTCAATGGCTGGTTGCATCCGATGTGGTGACTTCGTTTTCCAACTTGGAAGACTCCACCAAGCAACCCCTTTGGGGCAGTGTCGAGGGCGGCGAAGGAACTGCATTGCTGGGCTATCCGGTGAACGAGTGCGAAGAACTGGCACCTGGCACCATGTATTTGGCGAGCTGGAAAGATGCGCTGTTTGTCGTGGACAACCCCGCAGGCGGCAACCTCCGCGATCCATACAGCAAGAAGGGATACGTCTCTCTTTATAGCTGGATGTATAGCGGCAGCCAACTGACTGACCCCGAGGCAATTATCAAGGTCAAAGTCACCGTCACCGCGCCGTAATGACTGAGATTGGCCCCTGTAATGGGGGCCTCTTTTGAAAGGGGAAAAGTATGAATATTGAAACCCGAGTATCAAAACTAGGCGCTGAGAGTGGCAAGCTCGTTGGTGTTGCAATTGCTTATGGCACCCGTTCGCAAGACCTGGGCGGCTTTGTCGAGATCATCGAGCCTGGCGCTTTTTCCAAGCATCTTGCGACTAATCCAGACGTTCGAGCCCTGTACGAGCACGACAAGAAAGACCTATTGGGCAGGACAGCCAGCGGCACCCTGAAACTGAGCGATTCACCGCAGGGGCTTGCCGTCGAGATAGACCCGCCAGCGACCCGAGCTGGTAGCGATTGCGTGGAGCTGGTGAAGAGGGGCGACCTGTCAGCAATGAGCTTTGGATTCTCCGTGGTAAAGGACGCCTGGGATCAGCGAGCAAAGCCGCCTGTGCGCCGTGTAATTGAGGCCAGATTGCACGAGGTCACGATTACAGCTAGTCCGGCCTATCTCACATCCTCGATTGCTCTACGCAGCGCCCAAGGGGCTCTCAACGCAACAGAAAAAGCGTGGTGCGACTATGTGGCCCTTTAATCGTAAGTCTGAGGTAGTCGAAACCCGCTCCATGAGTGTCGAGGCTTTCATTGATGCAGTGACCCGAGTCAATAGCAGTTCGGGCGTGAGCGTGACCAGTGAGAGCGCCAACGGTCTGGCCGCTGTGTTTGCTGCTATCAGCTTTATTAGCAAGCAGGTTTCAGGCTATCAACTGACCGCCGCTAATCAGGCAGTGGAACAGCTCCTTACTGTTTCGCCTGATGACGTAATGACAGCTCACAGTTTCAAAATGGCGCTGATGCAAAACCTATTGCAGCACGGTAACGCCTTTGCTCGCATTCACTGGGGTTTGACCGGCTGGCCGGAACGCCTTGAGTTTATCGCCTCGCACCGTGTGGGCGTGAACGTTGACCAGAGTCACACGCTCCGCAATTACTGGATCGATGGCAAGGCCGAGCTGGTCAAAAACGTGGTGCACTGGAAAATTCACAGCCTGGATGGGCTCGTCGGTCGCTCGCCTGTCACAGTAGCCCGTGACGCTATCGGTTTGGGATTGGCGCAGCAGAAGCAGGCAGCAGACCAGCAGGCCAACGGATTGAAGCCGAGCGGTATTATTGAATTCCCTGGCTATCTCAACAGTGAAAACGGCAAGAAATTTAAGGCGAGCCTTTCCGAAAGAAATCCTGGGGAAACCCTCGTACTGGAAGGGGAGGCCAAATGGAAAGCGGTCAGCCAGTCTAACGCTGATGCCGAATTCATCGAAAGCAGGAAATTTAGTGTTATCGAGGTGGCGCGTATTTTCGGGATCAGCAAGATATTTTTACAAGCTGATGAAGGTGGCGCGAGATATGACAATTTGGGCAGCGAGCAGCGTTCCTTAATGCTTAACACTATTAGCCCTTATCTTGACCTGATTTCAGCGGAACTTAGTCTAAAGCTGATGGTGCCTTGCTCGTTTAAACAAATGGACTTGTCTCGCCTTGACGCAAAGACCCGTTTCGATATTTATAAAACTGGTGTTGAGATTGGCGCATTGACTCCGGAAGAAATTAAATCGGCGGAGGGTTTTAAATGATCACTCTCGAATTAGTGAAAGAGCATTTGCGATTACCCGCAGTGACAGCAGAGGATAACATCCTGACGCTTTATATCGCGGCCAGTGTTGATGCAGCAAGCCACCATATCGGTGAGCCGGTAGTAAATGACAGCACGATGAAGCCGAGCATAAAGGCAGGTTGTTTGCTTCTGATTGGCACGCTGTACGAGGCCAGAGCCGATACCACCGAGTTACAGCGCCACGCAGTACCGCAGACCGTGGAACGTTTATGGAGTGCTCACCGGATTCATGGGGTTTACTGATGGACAGAGGTCGATTGAATAAGCGCGTAACCATACTTGAGCAGGAACAGGGGACAAACGACTGGGGCGAACCTGTTGAAATTTGGACGCCGGTTGTTACCTGTTGGGCGAATGTTCGCTACATGTCGGGCAAAGAGGTAATCGAGAACCAATACCAGTTCAGTGAGCAGGTAATAACAGTCGTTATGGATTACTCGCCTGCTGTATTGCCAAAACATTTCATTGAAGTAGATGGGAAGCGCTTCTCCATTCAGTCTGTGGCACCAGATGCGACAGATAAATATATGAACGTCACAGCTAAACAACACATCCAATAAACGAGGTCATAAATATGAAAAAAGAGATTCAGGTAATAGTTCGACGTGGGCGCTTGGTTGAGTTTGAGGATAAAATTCCTCGCCCGGAGGGAACCCTTGTTAAAGATAATGTCGTTTTCTTAGGGCTGTGGAAGTGCGTAGTTGAATATATCAATCAAGACACGATTGGCCTACAGATAGTGAATATCAAATGATTCATCGGTGCGCTTACCCTGGATGTGGATTGCGCATAAACGAGAGTGATCGCGGGCGGTGTGATAAGCACCCCCGCTCATTTACCCGAGTTCGTAAGCTACACAGCAAACAATATGGAAGTGCATCATGGAAAAGAGCGAGAGCAGCATTTATTCAGGTGTACCCGCTTTGTCTGATTTGTTTTCTGGAGGGAGTGATCACGCCAGTGGACGAGGTGGATCACATCATCCCGCTGGACGACAACAGCGACTTGGAGCACCTCACGCACCCAAGCGGATTGGCAGGGCTGTGCAAGTCGCACCACGCCGCGAAAACAAGAAATGACGGTAATCCAGCAGCACTGGAGCAATACCGCCAACGAATAGAACAAGCCAAGAGGTTATACAATGAACAAAATGCCACCGATGCCACCGATGCCACCGAAGAAGCCCAGTTCCACCGTGGTGAAATATCCGCGACCATCTAACCCGAAGCTATTGGGCAAGGTGGGGCAAGCAACCTGGAAGCGCCTGATCCCGCTCCTGGTGAACCCGACCGATGGTGACTTGCAGTTACTGGAGCAGCTTTGTATTCAGACCAGTGTAAACCAGCAAGCAGCAGAAGACATCCAGACCCACGGCACTCGTGCGACCAATGCGGCAGGCAGTAGTATCGCGAACCCGTCTTGCAACCTGTTCAACAGCACTAGCAAGCAGATCCTGCACCTGAACAAAGCTCTGGGCCTGAATGCGATGACCAAGCACGTGAGCCGTATGCCTCAACCGGATGAAGATGATGGCTTTGACCAGATCTGATGACCGCCCGTGGCACCGTTACGCGCTAGCAATCCGTTCCGGTGCCATCCCTGCATGTGCCGCCATGAAAAAGACCGTTGAGCGGTACTTTTCCGAGATTGTGAGAGATGACGTTTATCTTGATGAGGATGAGGCCGCCCGAGTGCTTCACTTCTGCAAGTTCATCACGCATCACAAGGGAGAGCTGGCAGGCCAGCCGTTCAAGGTGGAAGACTGGGAGGCATTCATCCTGGTCAATGCCTTGTGCATGAAGTGGCGCGACACCGGATTTAACAAGTACCGCGAGATTTTCGTTTTTGTCCCGCGAAAGAATGGCAAGACGTTCCTGGCCTCGACTTTCGCTAACTACCTACTGATCGCGGACAAAGGCCAACACGATATTTTCACCTATGCCAAGACCGCTGGGCAGGCTCGCCTTGCTTTTGACGGTTGCAAGCAGCAAATCCAACAATCCAAAGCACTGAGCAAGAGGGCGAAAGTGTTTGCCCACCATGTGGACAGCCCCGCCAGCAAGTCGCGCCTAAAGCCTATCAGCAGCAACACGGGCGGCAACGAGGGACTCGGTGGGTCGAGTATCTGCGATGAGCTGCACACTCACCCAGATGGCGAGCTTTTCAGCGTCATGCAATTGGCTATGGCTGCTCGCCGTCGGGCCTGGCACTTCATTATCACAACGGCTGGGACGAGTACGATTTCGTACTGCAAACAGTTCTATGACCAGTGCAAGCAAAGCACCAGTGAGACATTGTTCAGTGCCATCTATGAGCTTGATGATCCGAGCGAGATGGACGATCCGACCCAGTGGGTCAAAGCGAACCCTAACCTGGGCGTTTCAGTTTTTGCCGATGAGATAGCCAACAGCATGGAAACGGCGAGACTGATCCCAAGCCAATGGGCCGAATTCCAGACTAAGCGGTTTAACCGGTTCACCTCAGGCCAGCAAGAGTTTATCAGCGCCGCAGATTGGGCAGCCTGCCATATACCCGATGAGAGCACCCCAATTGAGCGCCAGCCCGTCTATGTGGGCATTGACCTATCAGCAGCGAGCGATATCACCAGCGTTTATTGTGTGCAGCCTACGGGCGCAGTCGGTGAGGTGAGGGTATGGGGTTATAACTTCCTACCCCGTGCAGCACTCGAACGAGGCAAAAAGAACGCCGGTATCTATGCCGAGTGGGTTCGAGAAGGACACCTGACCATTGCAGGAGAGCGGACGATTGATTATGAACACATCGAGCGCAAGATTTACGAGCTGGCCGAGCATTACGATCTGCAAAGTGTTTCCTTTGACCCTTGGAACTGTAACCAGACACTCACACGCCTGGAGAGCAACGGGATACCGGTCGAGAAGGTGAGGCAAGGTTTTATCAGCCTGTCAGCACCAACGAAAGCGCTACAGGTTGCAGTCATTCAGCAGAAGGTGATCCACGGTAATGATCCGATCCTGAATTGGGCCATCGAGAACGTCTGTCTGGCTACCGATGCAGCCGCAAACATCAAGCCAGATAAGCAGAAATCAGAGAACAAAATCGACCCAGTAGCAGCACTACTGAACGCCTATCGAACCTGGAGCCTGGAAGCCGAGCAAGGCCAAATTGATGCAGCGTGGAGCGTGGCTATCTAGGCGTAAACTAGGCGGAATACACCCAAAAACTAGGCGAAATCGAGTGATTCACAATGACTTGAAGGCCATATAAATCAATGATATGGTTGCCCCGTTGACTGCACTTACAGCTTTTAAAATCCCTCGACGTTCGCGTCGTGCCGGTTCGATTCCGGCCTCGGGCACCATTAAAATCAAAGAGTTACGAAAGGCCACTAGAAATAGTGGCCTTTTTCTTTTTCCTCCGAATCCACATTTGATCCAAACAGGTGTTGTCCGGTAGAGCCTCCGGCGTTTAATTGCCAGTTCAAGCTCACTATCAGGCTTGCCCCCCCCCTGACTCGGTGGGGAATACAGATCGAGAACAAGGGATACAGCGGCCAGTCTGAATATTTCCTTGTCACGTAGCGGCTTGCTCATAAGACCTGCTGAATGACGTCAGTTTGAGGCTCTTGAAGTGTCAGGGAACGCGGGGCGATTAGCGTTGATATATTGGGTGTTTTTATACCGTTAGTGACAGATGGATGCGGTCTGTAAAAAGGGCGAGATTGTTCAGGTCTCGCCCTTTTGTATTAATAAAACCATCATCTCTGTCTTATCAGGTCACGTTCCCTGCTCCGGGCGGGCGTCCGGGATCCGCGGATCGGCTTTGCGGCGGCGCAGCAGGCGTACCAGCGGGGGTAGGGTGATTACTACGATGGCCAGTACCAGCAGGGTCTGGCTGATGCCGCTGCTCCACAGGATGGCGGTGTCGCCATTGCTGATGGAGAGGGCGCGGCGCAGGTTCTGCTCCAGCATTTCACCCAGCACGAAGCCCAGAATGAGCGGTGACATGGGGAAGTGCATCTTGCGCAGCAGGTAGCCAAAGACCCCGAGGGCCACCATCAGCAGCAGATCGAAGGTGGTGCTGTGCACCGCATAGACACCCACCGCCGAGACGCTGGCGATGGCGGGCACCAAAAACCAGAGCGGGATGGAGAGCATGCGGGTAAAGAGCCCCACCATGGGGATGTTCATCACCAGCAGCATGACGTTGGCCAGCAAGAGGGCGGCGATCAGTCCCCACACCACATCGGGTTGTTCGGTGAACATGGTGGGGCCGGGGGTGATGTTATAGAGGGTCAGCGCCCCCATCATCACCGCTGTGGTACCCGACCCCGGCACTCCCAGGGTCAGCATGGGGATAAAGGATCCGCAGGCTGAGGCGTTGTTGGCCGCCTCCGGCGCGGCCACGCCGCGAATATCCCCTTCGCCGAATTTGGCATTGGGCCCCGCCAGTCGCTTCTCGGTCATGTAGGTGATGGCACTGGCGATGGTGGCGCCAGCGCCGGGCAGAATGCCGACGAAGAAGCCGATGGTGGAGGAGCGCAACATGGTGCCGGTGCAATGGACCAGCTCCTTGAAGTTGAACAGCATCCGTCCGGTGGTGCGCACCAGCTTGCCGCCGCCGCTGGTGTGCTCCAGCATCAGCAGGATCTCGCTCACCGAGAAGAGGCCGATCACCACCACGATAAACTGTACCCCGTCCGAGAGGTGAACGCTGTCGAAGGTGAAGCGATAGACGCCGGTATTGGCATCCACTCCAACGGTGGCGAGCCCCAGCCCAATCAGCGCCGCCATAAAGGACTTGAGCGGGTTCTGGCTCATCATGCTGCCAAGGCAGGCGATGGCGAACACCATCAGGGCGAAATACTCAGCCGGGCCGAAGGCCAGTGACCAGCGCGCCAGCGCCGGGGCGAACAGGATGATCCCCCCGATGGCGAGCATGGAGCCGACAAAGGAGCTGACCGCCGAGATGGAGAGGGCCACTCCCGCCTTGCCCTGCTGGGCCATGGGGTAGCCATCCAGCGCGGTCATGATGGCGGCGGCATCCCCCGGCACGTTGAGCAGGATCGAGGAGATCCGCCCGCCATACTCGCAACCTATGTAGACGGTGGCGAGCAGAATGAGCGCCGATTCGGGGGGCAGTTTCAGGGCAAAAGCCAGCGGCAACAGGATGGCGACCCCGTTGATGGGGCCAAGGCCTGGCAGCAGGCCGACCACGGTGCCGACAAAGCAGCCGATCAGGGCAATCACCAGATTCTCCGGGGTGAGTGCCACCGCAAAGCCCTGGGATAGGTACATCCAGGTATCCATATTGACTCCTTAAGAGAACCAGACGCCGAGGGGCAGGGTGACATCCAGCAGCCGGTCGAAGGCGAGATAGAGCACCAGACCACCGACGACGCCGGAGAGCAGGGCAGCCTTGGCAGAGGCGCCAAACAGGCGCCCCAGCACAAAGGTGAGCAGGGTGGTGGCCAGCGGAAAGCCCAGCCACTCGAAGCTGGCACCGTACCCGGCCAGCGCCACCACCATGATGGCGAGGTGGCGCAGGGTACGCAGTGGCGGCCAGGTAACGGTGTCCGGCTGGCGGCGCAGCAGCAACAGGGCGCAGAGCGCCATCAGGCCGATGATGCCGAGCGGGAAGGGGCGTGGCCCCAGCGGCTCATAGCTGTATTCGCTCTGGATCTGCCAGGCGATAGCGGCGCCTGCCAGACAGAGCAGCAGCCAGATGGCGGCGAAGATGCGATCGCTCATGGCTGCGGCTCCTATTTGGCCAGACCGAAGGCTTTGGCCTGCTCGCGATATTGCGCCACCTGCTCCTTGACGTAGCTGTCGAGCGCCTCGCCGGTGAGGTCAAACTCGAACAGGCCGCGCAGATCCCGCTGCGCCTTGAAGGTGTCGGTCTTCACCAACTGATCGAAGGTCTGCTTCCACCACTGGTATTCGCTGTCGCTCACCTTGGGGCCGACATAGAAGCCGCGGATCACCGGCCACACCAGGTCATAACCCTGCTCCTTGGCGGTGGGGATGGTGGCCAGCTTGCCGGGCAGCCGCTCGGCAGAGAACACCGCCAGCACCCGCAGTTTGTCGCCGCCGATATAGGGCACCATCTCGCTCAGATCGCCAGAGACCGCCTGCACATGGTTGCCAAGCAGCGCGGTGACCGGCTCGCCACCCCCTTCAAAGGCGACGTAGCGCATCTTGTGGGGGTCAACCCCGGCCTGTTTGGCCAGCAGCGCCGTCTTCATCCAGTCCTGACTGCCGATGGAGGCACCCGCGCCGATCACCACGCTGTTGGGATCGCGTTCCATGGCGCTCACCAGCTCCTTGAGGTTCTGATAGGGGGCATCGTGGCGCACCGCGATCATGCCGTAATCGGTGCCCACCGCCGCCAGCCAGCGCACATCGTCCACCCCGTAACGGCCAAATTTCCCCTGTGAGAGGTTGAGCAGGGAGCCACCGGAGAAGGCGACCACGGTCCCCGCCTCGGCGGGGCGCTGGGCCACGATGGCGTTGTAGGCCACGGCGCCGACCCCGCCCGGCATGTAGGTGACCCGCATCGGCTTGTCGATGGTGCCGGTCTCTTGCAGGCTCACCTGCAGCAGCTTGCAGGTGAGATCGAAACCACCGCCCGGTTTGGCCGGTGCGATGCATTCGGTACGGCTCGGGGTCGCGGCACTTTCGGCCGCCTGCAGTGGCAGGGCGCCGAGCAGGGTCAGCAGGGCGAGGGCATGACGTGTGCGTTGCTTCATGGTTGTGTGCTCCATCTTGTCGTTGTTTTTCCTGGGTGTGACTCCGTCGATGGACGAAGTGATGCGAAATTGTTAAAACAACAACCTTTCATTCACCTTTCAATCGCTGACCAAGAGCCGGGAGTGTGACCCTGATCGCACCTTCTCCCGCAATAGCAGTGACGAAGGGATGCAGTTGAAGCAGTGCGGCTGAATGCCGTGGTTAGGAACAAGGGGAGAGGGATGCGTTTGCTGTTGGCAGAAGATAATCACGAACTGGCCCACTGGTTGTCGCGGGCACTCACCAGCGCCGGTTTCGCGGTGGATTGGGTGGCTGACGGGGCTCAGGCTGACCACCTGCTGTGCCACGAACAGTACGCGCTGGCGGTGCTCGATATCGAGATGCCCAAGCTCGACGGGCTGGCGGTACTCGGCCGGTTGCGCAGTAGGGGGCAGGGGGTGCCGGTGCTGCTGCTCACCGCCCGCGGCGCGGTGGAGGAGCGGATCTGCGGTCTCAATGCGGGAGCCGATGACTATCTGGCCAAGCCGTTCGATCTGGGGGAGCTGGATGCCCGGTTGCGAGCCCTGCTGCGGCGCAGCGAAAGTGGCGGTACCGAGTTGCGGCTGGGGCGTCTGACCCTGCATCCCGATGGCTATTTTCTGCTGGCCGATGCCCGCCTTGCCCTGACTCCGCGCGAACTGGCGCTGCTGACAGCGCTGATGTACCGCCACGGGCGGCCGGTCGCCAAGGGGCAGCTGTTCGAGCAGGTGTTCAACCTCGATGACGAGGTAGGGCTCGACAGCATCGATCTCTATATCCACCGGCTGCGCAAAAAACTGGTGGGCAGCGGGGTGGTAATCACCACCCTGCGCGGCCTCGGCTATCTGCTGGAAGCGGCGCCGGAGGCCTCCCATTAGTCGCTCCCTGCTCCATCAACTGCTGCTGTTTCTGGGGGGCCCCTTGCTGATCCTCTGGGCTGCCTCGGCCTGGTACAGCTACTACGGCGCGTTGGCGGCGGCTACCTCGGCCTATGATCGCACTCTGCTCGCCTCGGCCCGCACCGTTGCCGAGCGGCTGACGGCAGCCGAAGGCAGCCTCAGGGTGGATGTGCCCTATGTGGTGCTCGACAGCTTCGAGCGCAACATGCGCGATCGCCTCTTCTATCAGGTGCGCGGTATCGACGATAGGGTCATCTCCGGCTTTGACGATCTGCCCCCCATGCCGGACGGTACGCCGCTGACCGACCGTTATCCGGCGCTCGCCTACTTCTATGACGGGCTTTATCAGGAGGCGCCGATCCGCGCCGTGATGCTGCTGCAACCGGTAGGTGAGGGGGGCGTCAACGGCATGGCCCGCATCACGGTGGCGGAAACCCTGCTCGGCCGCCAGCAGTTGGCGGAGCAGTTGCTCTGGTCGGCCCTGCTGACCCAGGGGGCACTGGTGGTGCTCACCCTGCTGCTTGCTTATCTGTTGCTCAAGCGGCTGCTCACCCCGATGCGGCGCCTGTCGCGGGAGATCCTGCGCCGCGATGCCGCCAATCTCGCCCCCTTGCCGGATTTGCTCCCCTGGCAGGAGACCCGGCCGCTGGTGCAGGCGTTCAACCGCCAGTTGGCCCGATTGCGCCAGCTGGTGGCCCGGCAGGAGCGCTTTAGCGCCGATGCCGCCCATCAGCTGCGCACGCCGCTCACCATTTTGAAAACCCAAGTTGAGGTGGCCCGCGGCAGTGGCGATCCGGCCCTGATGAGCGAAAGCCTCGATGCCATGGCCGTGCGGCTCGATCACACCATCGCCCTGACCGAACGGTTACTGTTGCTGGCCCGGCTCAAATCGGACGAGTGCTCCGGGCTGCGCCAGCGTGAGCCCATGGAGTTGACGGCGCTGGTGCAGCAGGCCTGTCTGTCACGGTTGGCGCAGGCCCGCAGCAAGGGGATCGATCTCGGTTACGAAGGGAAGGAGTCCGCCATCATGGTGGCGGGGGAGCCGCTGCTGCTGGGGGAGCTGTGCGCCAACCTGCTCGACAACGCCATCAAATACACCCCGCCCCACGGCACCGTGACGGCGCGGGTGGTGCAAAGCAACGGGCAGATCTGGCTGGAGGTAGAGGATAGCGGTCCCGGCATCGCCCCCGAGCTGGCGGAACGAGTCTGGCAGCCGTTCCAGCGCCTCGAGCAGGGGAGTGAACAGCCGGGAGCGGGGCTGGGTCTGGCGCTGGTGCGCGATATCGCCCACTACCACCACGGCGAAGTGGTGTTGCTGCCGGCAACCCAGCTGGGGGGCTTGTTGGTGAGGTTGATCTTGCCGCTGGCAACATCGTGAGGGCGATAAAAAAGAGAGGGCACCTCGCGGTGCCCTGTTTATCTACACATAGATGGCGTTGGGGGTCAGCTGCGGATCTTGTTGAAGACAAACAGGACGATAAGGGCACCCACGGTCGCCAGCGCGATGCTCGGGATATTGAAACCGGTCACCGAGCCCAGCCCCAGCAGGGTACCCACATAGCCGCCAACCATGGCGCCGACAATCCCCAGCAGGGCAGTCATAAAGAAACCACCACCGTCGCGACCCGGCATGATCCACTTCGCCAGAATACCCACCAACAGTCCCAATACGATCCAGGCGATAAAGCCCATGGATTAATCCTCTCTGTGTGTTTGAGCCCGCATTATAAGCAGGGTTGCCGGGATGCGAAGGGCCGGACGGCGCTGGCTGGTCACAAGCTGTCGGACGGCGGCCGGCGCTGGTCGGGCTGCACAGTCCGGTTATGAGCGGTTGAATGGCGTTATGTGCGCCGCCAAACAGGCGGGGGATGGCCCACGTAAAGGCCAAAATGAGAAAAGCCCCGCAAGCGGGGCCGGGTTTGTGACGGGGTTGTGCCCTCACTTCTTGAGGTGTTTTCTGATCGCCTTGCCTGAGGTGCCGACTGCCTTGACCGCCCGTTTCAGCTGGACTTCGGTGCACTCGAACATTTTGATCCACTGCTTCATCTCATAGGGATCGTTGACATTGATCTTCTTGGCATCGAACGGGTGAGCGACCGCATTGCTGTCAGGCATACAAACCTCAACTTGTTGAAATAGCTGGCGAGAAAGACGTTTCTGCCTGAGCGCCATCATCCTCTCAATTGGCAAGGGGCAAGGTGACGGGGTTCACACAACCCGGGGACTGAGGGAGGAGTGCAGGTTTGCTTTGTTGATCTGTGAGCGATCACCACTTATTCGCTCGCGCCTGATGGGCAGTGAACCGGATGGCGCGAACGATGGGGAGTGATGGAGGGCTGGGGGCTTTGTGGTCAACCGGACTGACGGGCTATCAAGCCTCTGCCAGCGCCCGCATTTCCAGCCGTTGCTCGCCGGGGCGGCAGATCAGCACCGAGCCTTGCTCGAACCAGTCCCCCAGCACGATGCGGCGGGCGGGCTGGCCGTCCAGGGTGAAGTCGTGGATGGCGGGTCTGTGGGTGTGGCCGTGGATCATCATCCGGCAGTCGTGGGCGCGCAGGGTGTCGTCCACCGCCGCGGGCGTCACATCCATGATGATCTGGCTCTTGTGGGCATTCTCCATCTGGCTTTGGCCGCGCATCTTGCAGGCGATGGCCTGACGGCGGGCGAGCGGCAGGCGCAGGAACAGCCAGCGCAGCCACTTGAGCTGGGTGATGCGACGAAACTTCTGATACCCCTCATCCAGGGTGCAGAGCAGATCGCCGTGGCTGAGCAGCACCCGCTCCCCATAGAGGTCAATAACGCAAGGGTCACCCAGCAATGTCATCCCCGCGCGTTTGGCAAACTGCTGGCCCAGCAGAAAGTCGCGGTTGCCGTGGATAAAGTAGATGGGCACGTTCTGCTGGCTCAGGGCCAAAAAGGCATCGGCCATCTGTTGATGAAGCGGATTTGGATCATCGTCGCCAATCCAGAATTCGAAGAGATCCCCCAGCACATAGAGGGCATCGGCGCCGGGGGCGTCGTGCTCGAGAAAGCGCACCAGTGCCGCGGTCATATCGGGCCGCTGGGCAGAGAGGTGAATGTCACTGATAAAGAGGGTGCTCATGATGTGGGGGTCGGGCTCTCGGTCGAAACAGGGCAAACAGGGGTGGCAGAGATAGTAGAAACAACTGGGGACGAATAGTGCGCTGCGGGCGCCGCCGCGCCAGTTGAGGTATGGATATCGTCACGGGATGGCGGCTGCCATGACAGCTCGGCCAGATTGCGTCCCTCCAGCGTCAGCAGGGCGGCGTAAGGATCGCCCGCCAGCCCCAGCAACCGGCACATGGCCGCTTCCCCTTTCAATCCCTCCTCAAGGCGCAGACGCAGCACTTCGCGGTAGAAAGCATCGCCAAACCGCTTGAGCAACGCGGCCATCAGGGTGAGGTGGCGCCAGCCATTCAGCGTCTCGATGGGGGCGGCGGTGACGTAGAGCTCCAGCGGCCAGCTGGCCTCGCTCTTGTCGCAACTGCTATCGACACTGTGCTGGTCGAGGCAGGCAAAGATGCGCTCCAGCAACCAGATATTGTCGCCCTTGGGGCTCGCCTGCCAGCCTTGCTCTGCAAAAATAGCGGCAAACTCGGCGGGATCTGGATGCTGGCAGAGGATATCGAGATCGCTGCCCGGCCGATCGAGGCCGATGGCGAGCGTGCTCACCAGCGCCAGATCGGCGCACTGTGCGGCCAGCTCATCCCACACACCGGCGGTGAGCAGGGTATGGGCCGAGCGCTGACGCGGGTTGCCGTGGGCCAGATAGTCGAGGCGGCGCCAGTTTGGGCTGGCAGTGGGGGAGGCAGATGGAAAAACTGCGGCCGGGGCCGCAGTTTTGTCAGTGCCGAGTCGGCAGAGATCAGTCAGCAAGGGTCACCTTGGTGATCACTACATCTTCTACCGGCACGTCCTGGTGGATGCGGCCGTAGTTACCGGTCTTGACGCCCTTGATCTTGTTGACCACGTCCATACCGGCGGTCACTTCACCGAATACGCAGTAGCCGAAGCCCTGAGTGGTGGCGGATTTGAAGTCGAGGAAGTCGTTATTGTTCACGTTGATGAAGAACTGGGCGCTGGCAGAGTGCGGCTCCATGGTACGGGCCATGGCGATGGTGCCGATCTTGTTGGAGAGACCATTGGCCGCTTCGTTCTTGATGGGAGCGCGAGTGTCTTTCTCTTCAAAGCCCGGGGCATAGCCGCCGCCCTGGATCATGAAGCCGTCGATAACGCGGTGGAAAATGGTGTTGTCGTAGTGACCGTCACGGCAGTATTGCAGGAAGTTGGCCACGGTTTCCGGGGCTTTTTCAGCATTCAGGGTGAGGGTGATGTCGCCGTGATTGGTGTGCAGAGTGACCATGATATGTCCTTTCATTTGATGCGGACGACGAAGTGCCCGCAGGTGTATGGCATAAAGTGGTGGCAATTCTAGCCCATCAGGGGCTGGCGGCATAGTCTCTCAGGCGCCGTAACCGTGCTGGCAGGCGGGATTGGCCCTCTTTTCTGCCTCGTTTTCTGCCCCTGAACGGGGTATTATGACCAACCATTTTACTCACAGGCAGTGGTTAGAAGATGCTGAAGATATACAACACACTCACTCGTCAAAAAGAAGAATTCAAACCTATCCACCCGGGCAAGGTGGGCATGTATGTGTGTGGTGTCACCATCTACGATCACTGTCATATCGGCCACGGCCGCACCTTCGTCGCCTTTGATGTGGTCGCTCGTTACCTGCGTTACGCCGGTTATGACCTCACCTACGTGCGCAACATCACCGACGTGGATGACAAGATCATCAAGCGTGCCGCTGAAACCCGCGTCACCTGCGACGAGCTGACCGAGCGTCTGATCGGCGACATGCACGCCGACTTCGACGCCCTCGGCATGGTGCGCCCGGATATCGAACCGCGCGCCACCCAGCACATCGAAGAGATCATCGAGCTGGTGCAATCCCTGCTGGATAAAGAGCACGCCTATGTGGCGGATAACGGCGATGTGATGTTTATCGTCGAATCCTACGCCGACTACGGCAAGCTCTCCGGTCAGGATCTGGAGCAGCTGCAAGCCGGTGCCCGTGTTGACGTGGTCGATGCCAAGCGCAACCCGCTCGACTTCGTGCTGTGGAAGATGTCGAAGCCCGGCGAGCCGACCTGGGAAAGCCCCTGGGGCCCGGGCCGTCCTGGCTGGCACATCGAGTGCTCCGCCATGAACTCCAAGCACCTTGGCAACCACTTCGACATCCACGGCGGTGGCTCCGATCTGCAGTTCCCGCACCACGAGAACGAGATCGCCCAGTCCTGCTGCGCCCACGGTGGCGACTACGTCAACACCTGGATGCACAGCGGCATGGTGATGGTGGATAAAGAGAAGATGTCCAAATCCCTTGGCAACTTCTTCACCATCCGTGACGTGCTGGCCCACTACGATGCCGAAACCGTCCGTTACTTCCTGATGTCTGGCCACTACCGCAGCCAGCTCAACTACTCGGAAGATAACCTCAAGCAAGCCCGCGCCGCGCTGGAGCGGATGTACACCGCCCTGCGCGATCTGCCGCTGGCCCCTGCTGCCGGTGGCGACGAGCAGGTGGCTCGCTTCAAGGAAGCGATGGACGACGATTTCAACACCCCGGAAGCCTACTCCGCCCTGTTCGATCTGGTGCGCGAGATCAACCGCCAGAAGGGTGAAGACATGGCCGTTGCCGCCGCACTGGGCGCCCGTCTGCGCGAGCTGGGCGCCGTGCTCGGTATCCTGCAGCAAGACCCTGAGGCTTTCTTGAAGGGTGATGAAGCGGACGAAGAGGTTGCCGAGATCGAGCGCCTGATCGCCGAGCGCAATCAGGCCCGTGCCGACAAGAACTGGGCTGCTGCCGATGCCGCCCGCAACCGTCTCACCGAGATGGGTATCGTACTGGAAGACAGCGCCGGTAAAACCAGCTGGCGCCGTGCGTAAGGGCGATGGGCCTGTTGGTGCCAACAGGTTGAGCCAATAAAAAACCGCAGCCCAAGGGCTGCGGTTTTTGTTTGTGGTTTTTCCCTCGACACCTCTTAAGCCTCGGTGGCCTGTGTTCTGATCCCCTCTCCCCTTGTGGGAGAGGGTTAGGGTGAGGGGGGCTAACGTCATTCCTCGGCTGAATGTCGTCCAACGCTTGGATGGCATGGCTCATCATCCCTGATCGCGCTCCTGACCCGTTGAACTCGACTCGGCGGTTTGCAGGGGGAACCAATACCGTGTCCGCCCATGGCTTTAGCGTGCATGTTGGCCGCCTTTTCCGCTGGAAGGGGAGAGCAGTGCAAGGGGGTGGGGAAATAGAAACTAGGAATAAAAAATGATGCCCAAGGGCTGCGTTTTTTACTATGAATCCATTTAGCTACAACACAATATTTTGTAGACAGACATGTTGAATATAATTTCATTGTAATAAATACTCTATTGCTCAGAGTATATTAATGAATGCAAAAACCTATCGCTTTAAGTATTTCTTTTTCAGGCTCTTTAAGTGTTTTTACTGCCCATATTAGATAATGTCTGGGTCTAGATGATGCAACATAAGCAAACCTAGCTGCTTCACTATTTGGATCTTTAATCCAGTTCATCCAATGAGCATCATTTCCCGCAGTAGCTGAGGATATGACTACGGTTACATCATGAGTTTCTCCTTTAGCGCCATGAATAGTTGATTTTCTATACTCTACATTTGATTTTAAAATAGGCCCCAATGAGGTTGATACAGTGGTTTTGGCTGAGCCAGATGGCGATTTTAGATTTACATCATCTAATGGAGCTAATACCATCGAAATTGATTCTGAACAGAAGCCTTGTTTGGACAATGTACGAATCATCGATTTTGCACTTTTAGCCCATGTAGACCAAGAAACATTCATGTTATTAAGGCCACTACTGATAAAATAGGTTAATGAATCACATAAAAATATTCTCCATGCAATATTTGAACTTATAGATTGAGGACAATTGAAGCTATTTGATCTAGAACTTTCCTTAAGATGATACATAATGAATTCAGAGAGTAGTTGTAGCGAATTTTTTAATGCATCTATATCATTAGGATTATATAGTTTAATAGCTAGAGCTAACCTTTGAATGTTATTAAATTCATCAATTGTAGTTTGAAACCTACGCAGTATTGAATGCCCTCTCGATAAAATGACATTTTTATTAAAACCCACAAATTTTTCTTCAAAGAAACCAATGAGTTCGGTCGGGCAGTTGCTATATTGAACAACGATGCACCTTGGATATAACCAAGATACATCTCCGGTGATATCGTGGCGACCAGTTAGCTTCGCGCAGATATCAACGATGTTTTGGCAACTGCGAAAGTTCCGAGTTAATTTATAGTGTTCAAAATTGTTGTCGTCAGTGAATTGTTTTACTGCTGCTGGTTCAACATCACGAAAACCGTAAATAGCTTGATGAAGATCTCCCACAAAGTGCAGGATTGATCCTTTGTCAGCAAGAGTTTGGAGGATAAATAGTTGCTCTTTTGACAGATCTTGGCATTCATCAATAAATATCAAAGGGTAGCGTTTTACAAGCAGCTCGATAAAATTTTCGTATTTTATATCTTTCATGACATTGAGAGTTAAAAACTCAATGTCTCTGTAGGTTGCAAAACCACCTTTGAGCATTTTTAGTTTTGTTTCAAATAGATCTTTAATTTGCCACTCTGCCAGAGAAATAGCACTTAACGTTCTATTTAAAATTGAATCGCCAGTATCGAATAGTACTTTTTCGTTTATTAAATCAAAAGAAAAATGATGTGCTGAGATATTCCCGCGTGAGGCATAACTATATTTTGTTCTGTAGCCTAAAAATGCAGAAGGCTCAATTATTTTAATTGATGCATCTTTCCCTTCTCCTGCATAATCGGTGAGGTCTATCGCTAGTGGAGAGACTATATTTTTATAGATAAAGCTATCAAATGTTCCTAGGAAATGAGGATACATACTTTTGCTTGGATTAGTATGCTTTGATATCCGATTCGCTAGCTCATCTGTAGCACTATTGGCAAAGGAAAGTATCGCAATACCTCCCGGTGCCTTCTTCCAGCTGCTGATTTCTTTTGCTACTTTGGCAGCAACAACCTCAGTTTTACCACTGCCCGGACAGGCTTCTAAGAAAGTATGTTTTTCAATGCTGGAGTTAATATATTTAAGTTGCTCATCAGTGAATTCCATATTTATTCAACTCCAGAGCTGTCATCCAATGATGACGCCCAGAAAATGGCATTCCTTATATATTCTGGAACAGTAAAATCTGCGCTTTCTTTAAGTATCCTATCAGTCATTACTTGGGAAAATATCCCTTTCCCAATTTTATCATCATCAATCCGATAGAGAATTTTATGAGCGGCCTCTGCAATTTCCTTTGGCGTTTTTTTTCTCCAGTCTATCTTAGACATTAGACTGAATTCATTGATTATAGTACTGCTCCCTGTTTTTGGTTTAGGCCAAAGAGACGCAATTACTTCCGACATTAGTGCAGCATTATTACCTTCCATTGCTAAGTCATACTCTAAAGTTTTGTACTTGCTTACAAATAATCTAGCATGAGTTGAACTATTAATTGAACCTATGAGCTGTATAGCATGATTAGTTCCCTCTTTTAAGTTCCCATCATAAGGAATAAAATCTTCAATTATCTCTTGTAACTCATCTTCTTTCTCTGGCTTGGGAACTTTAGTTGTTATGGTTTTGGGTGGGTCTAAATCTGTCAGTCCAGCGCATCTAATTGGAATATTGCTTCCTTCAATTTCTTCATCATCGTCATCAACATTTTTGATATTGCAATATAATTGCATGAAATGCTTAAAATATATCCCATTTAGATTTATTGTAGAAACACCTAGGTTTTCAAGACTATTTTTCCCTTCAGCTTGACCTTTGAGTACGATCTTCGCTATGGCAGGAATGAGCATTTGTTCTGCTATTCCTTCAACTAGGATTACACCACTTGCAAATAGAAGGTTAGATTTTGTGACATCTAACCAGCGGTTAATGAATTGAGAGCTATTTTGGCGAAGCCCACAGGTTCTCAATGGGGTTGCAATAGGATTACAAGATTTAGACAGATGAATAATCGATTCAATATTGACAGATGAGGCTAAAACAGTAGAGTGTGTAGTCACAATAACTTGAACATTCTTATTCTTTTCAGCTACTGACTTTAAGTGGTCTAGTAGCCTTATTTGCAATTGAGGATGTAAGTGTGCTTCAGGCTCTTCAATGAGAAGCAATTTAAAAAGTGGTTGTCCCTCACCTTCTTCATCCAATGTAAGCTCAGCAAGAATAGACGCTATATATAATAGGTTATTATAGCCCAAACTATTCTGACTTAAACTTCTGAATAACTCCTGGTCGTCAATTGATAGATTAGGGAAAAATAATAATGTAAGACTTTCAGCAATTTTCGTGAAATCAGTTTCTGCAAATTGAATACTAGTGTTTTGCCCAAAATGATGACCAATAGCCATTGTTAAATTTTCAGTTATTAACTTATTTGCATCCTTTATGCTCAAGCTTGTATTTGTGGCTAGGGAAGAGTTAAATTCCTTAACTTTCTCTTCAAGTGGATGTAGTGTTCCAGCTTTTCTGCATTGGATTAACTCTTTGCGGTTTAGAGCTTTAAGGAGCTTTGATAATCGAGACTGACGACCATTGGATAGCTTGGATTCGGCATCTCTCAATGGTGGTAAGTAGATACATTGGATTAGGTCTAATAACTCAGGGTCAAACTGAGAGCTTTTTGAAATACCTCCCCAGATAAGTTTTTTAAATCTACCTTGTATTTCTTTATTCTCAGCTTGTAGATTCAACAATGCAGTGTTAGATGTGCCAATCCATGGAAGTAAAGTTACTTTATCGTTTATATCTAAACCATCAAACTCAGCTTGAATTGAAAAAGATTTAGCTGGTTTTCCATCTATGCTAAATGGACAGAAAAAATCATCACTACTGATGCTGTATCTTCCTGATTCGGAATCGTAGAAAAGCTGGCGCATTGCACTGATGATAGCTGTTTTCCCTGCTCCATTTTCACCAACTATTACGTTCAAACCCGCAGTTAGTTGGATCTTGAATTCATTATCAAAGCAGCGAAATCCTTGTGTTCTTAACTCACTTAAGTACATATATTTTTCCCTATATATTCTATTCTGCAATCATTCTATATTTAAATGGGTTTGGTGGCATGATTTTAATTCTTCAGGGCCAAGGGGCGAGTAGCTAAGCGTAATCGGACGTATGAGAAATCAGGTTTTATTACGGTGAAATACTCACTATCGCGGGAATTCAGATAATAAGTGCGACACTCATGGATGAATGGCGAGAGGTGGCCAACTGATGATTGGTGGTACCCTTATGCTCGCCAAAGTAAAAGCAGTATCACCATGAGCTATCAGCAGTTGACCGAGGGGCAACGATACCAGTTATCGGTGCTTCGCGCACAGGGGATGTCCATCCTTGCCACCGCACGCGCCATTGGCGTTCATCGCTCCACCCTCTACCGGGAGCTGCGTCGTAACGCCGGGCCGCAGGGCTACCAGCCAGACAATGCGCATCAGCACGCCACCCACCGACGGGCCAGTGCGGCCAAATCTCGGCTATCTGCCGATGTCATCCAGTTTGTCGAGCTGACACTCGCCTGGTGGTGGAGCCCGGAGCAGATA
>NZ_JBFODS010000024.1:0-3710 GCF_040908445.1 Aeromonas sp. R10-2
CATGTACAGGATCTTTAGCAGCAACCAATTGAAATAGATATAAAAATGGCTTCGATTGTGATCTGATTTTATCGCCAAACAAAACCGCCACGCACGAAGCCATGACCATTATCGATGCCAACCACTATCTTGAGCAACTTCTCTCTCCTGCCGAACTCGACCGCATTGCCCGTGACTGCCAATTTTGCTTGCGCAAACGAGCCATTACGCCTGCCATGCTGGTGACTGCACTCTTGCGGGCACTTGGCTGCGACCAGGTCGATGGTATCGCTGGATTGCACCATCATTTCAATGCCTTGCAACTGGTTGATGCCCATCAGGTTTCCTACAAGCCCTTTCACAACCAGTTGCGCAAAGCGTCGTTCGCCCTGTTCATGAAGGCGCTGGTTGAACGGGCTATCGCCTTGCGTATCGGCCAACAGATGAAGACTGCATCCCTTGGCGCATTCAAACAGGTGTTGTTGCAGGATGGTACTTCCTTTGCCGTCCACAAAAGCCTGGCCGAAGTGTTTCCGGGAAGGTTCAAGACCATTAGCCCGGCGGCAATCGAGTGTCATATGCTCATGTCTCTATTGGAGCAAAGTCCAGTTTGCATGCAGGTCTCTGCCGATACGGCGTCAGAGCGCCAGTTCCTGCCTGAGCCCGAGCGGCTCAATAACAGCCTGCTGTTGGCGGACGCGGGTTACATCGATATGGCCTACTTTGCGAAACTAAACGAGGCGGGCGGTTTCTATCTGGTCAGGGGTAGTAAGAGCCTGAACCCGAAGATTATCCGGGCATGGCGCGGTGACGAACGGGAAGTGCCGAAGCTGGCGGGCCTGTCACTCAAGGATGCTGGACGGCGGCACTGTCGGGCAGAGGTACTGGATATGGTGGTGAAATCGGGCAAGTTCGAGTATCGGCTGATCCGACGCTGGTTTGCCGAGGAGAAACGGTTCTGTATCTGGATGACCAATCTGCCACGAGAGGCATGGCCAGCAGAGCGGGTGATGAGCCTGTACCGCTGTCGTTGGCAGGTGGAGCTGCTGTTTAAGGAGTGGAAGTCGCACAACCGGCTCAAGGGCTTTGTGACAGGTCAGAAAGCCATTGCCGAGGGGCTGGTGTGGGCCAGCCTGTTGTCGCTGGTGATGAAAAGACGGGTAGCTCAGACGCTGATGGGGGACGGTTTATCCACACTGAAAGCGGCGAAAAATAGCGGAACCTGGTGGTTCCCGTTATTGGAAGCGGTGGCTCATCGGGTGTTGGTGGAAATAAGAGAGCGTCTGGAATGGGCTGCCGTTTACTTGGCGAAAAATGCCCGTCGAACCAAGCAGCGAAAATCGATACAGAACAGGACCTTAGAAGGAATTTCAAATGAAGTGTTTTCTTAAGGTCCTGTATATGAGTAACCCCATACACCATCGCCGAAAAGGGTGACAAAGATCGCGCCATTCGTATCGCCGCCCTGCTGCAAACCATGCACACAGATGGTGATATCCGCAATGGCATTATCCTGAACCCAGAAGATACCAAAAAGCTCGGCAACCTGAACTTTGATAACGACATTGATTTTGAAACCAGCCTGAATGAAGCCCTGAAACAGGCGCAGATCGACAAAAAAGTGGTTGATACCAAAGCTGCTGAAGTACATATGAATGCCTCGCTGGCCAACGCCAATGGGAAATCTGTTGCTGTAGATAAAGTCCTGCGAAGCCTGCTCGAAGAAAGTCAAGATTGGCAAAAAACCAATTTTGAAGAAAAGCTAGGCTTATATAAAAACATTCTGGAGCAAGAAGAAAGTGTTGAAGGAATGGCTGATCGTGAAATTGTGAAGGCCATCATCACCATGATGGAAATTACTAATGACCCCATAGTCAGCAAGCGCTTTGAGATAGAGCCCTCTTCAGACTCAGCTATAGGATCAGGCTATAAATCGACACTCGCTAAGGTGCTTGATATCATAGTCAACTCAGGTAATGCAGCACTGAGCAACATCAAAGAACAACCAGACCACACTATTGACATTGCTCAACTTATGCATAAATACGCAGTGGAGCTGGAGGCGGTCAGTAATAGCTTAGCAAGTATTACGGACCCTGATTACTTGGCGAAATATGGTGATAGTGATGAATTGACTCTCAGCTTTACACAAGTACAAGAGTTACGAGCTTCTGCTCTGGCAATGGCTGCTGCGATTAATGTCATGGCCTCCTATCAATATGGCTCCCCAAGCCAATATAGAATAAAATGGGAAGATTTGACTCTGGATACGTTCAGCATCACTAATAATTTTGGTGGAACCAACCTCAAGCAGCCTGCTTTTGGCAACGTACAGATCAATGCTGAATACATGAACGTTAACATTAATCCGGAAAGTTTCTTTAAAGACCCAAATTTCTTAGCACTAAATAGCAACCATTCTGAAATATTAGACAAGGCCAAAAAGCAGCTACAGAAAGCTATAGAGCTGACTTTGAAGAGTAACCTTCCTGAGACAGATCACCACCTTGACCGAAATGTGCTGGAAAAACTGCATAAACATCTTGCTGGTGATTCTGAGTTTAAAACGGTTGAGTTGCATGACTACGTGCTAATCAATGATGAGTGGCTTGAAGCTACCTATAATGTAGACTTAAATTTCTATTTCAAAAATGGCCTTGGTCGTAAAGATATGAAGCTTACCACGACAAGCCATTGTAATTTTGATGGTGAGACCATCGGTGAGTATGATATCACCATGTCAAAGGCCCTTGATACTGCCATGTGCAAAGTGGAAAAAGACAAGGTAATGGAAATTTTCCAAAAAATGGATGGTTCCTTCTTCAACATACCTTTTTATGGCATTGGCAATGCTCCTTCACAAAATGGGACTACTATTAATTTTGCCCAAGGCATTGCCATGCAATGGTCTGTTAATATTGATCCAACTGAAGGTGGAAACTTCGATAAAGTATTTATTTCCTGTAAAGGCCGTATTCCTGGATACATGCCAGAACAGGAATGGCAGAATATGCCATGCGCTAAGTTAATATCTAGCACGCTGACCAACATGTAATCAGCGTGACTAAAAGCATTTTATTGATATATCTATTCACCCCGATGGCTCATGCCATCGGGGTTATTTCGCAATATTCAGATTTGCGGCAGTCTTATTTTGATGCTGATGGAAAATTCAAATACCGCATTACTGTCGAGAAATACAACGAAGACTTTTCTACGATAAAATCAGCAAATTGGTTAAGTCTGATGTCAATTAGCCGTTTGCCGCGAATTCAACTTCGAAGTGCGACACTCGCCTATGCCGCCTGACGGTACTCTTCGAATACCTTGACAGGCTGCCTGAATCCGAGACATTTCCGAGGTCGTAGGTTGAGCCACTGCTCCGCTCTCCTGACATCCTCGTCCGTGACCTCTCTCAGGTCTGTTCCCTTTGGGATAAACTGCCTCAACAGCCCATTGCTGTTCTCGTTCAGACCGCGCTCCCACGAAGAGTAAGGGTGCGCAAAGTAAGTCTCGGCACCCAGCGCTTCCTCTATCGCCTTGTGTTCGGCAAACTCGCCGCCGTTGTCAAAGGTGATGGTATGCACCTGCTCGATGTAGGGCGTTAACATCTCGATTATCGCATCCCGCACCACCCCAGCCTGTTTGCTCGCGACCCGCTTGACCAGATAGAGCCGGCTCTTGCGCTCCACCAGGGTGACCAGTGCACCTGTGCCTTGCTTGCCCAGCAC